>JAGQQQ010000454.1 GCA_020426125.1 Planctomycetaceae bacterium | reverse complement strand
AGGAGGCGGTCCCGACTCGGCTCGTTCAATGGCTCCCTTCTCAATGATCTCCTGCTCTGAGGAATTGCACCGAGGATGCTCCTCCGGGGTTTCCCGGAACACGGTCCAAAACCAGATCGCCACCGCGAACCCGGAAACACCGTAAAGGACAAGAACAGTTCGCCAGTGCAGAAATTCCTGCAAGAGCCATGCTGTCAACAAAGGAGCAATCGCCCCACCCAGTCGACCGCCAAAGGAGACGACGGCGCTTGCCGTACCTCGCGAAGCCAGCGGAATCCACCGCTTAATGAGGCTCCCGGCCGTTGGGTAACACCCCGCCTGCGAGATCCCAAACAGGAGCCGGGCGACCATCAGCATGACAAAGCCATTCGCCAGTCCGGTGAGAATCGTGCACAGCGACCAGATCGAGATATAGATCGGCAGCATCGTCCTTGCGCCAAGGCGGTCCGACAACCACCCCGCTGGAACTTGTGCCAGGGCGTAGGTCAAAAAGAACGCGGACAGGACCGCGCCGACCTGTCTTTCGGATAGGCCGAGCGTGGTGCGAAACTCTTCGAGCTTCGCAATCTCCGCGATGCAGATTCGGTCGAGGTACAGGAACACCGCCGCGAGGGTGGTGGCTCCGATGATCTGAAATCGAACCGCAGTCGCTGGCTCGTTTTCAGACGACAGGTCCGATTCGGATGGACGAAGGGGATCAGCCGACATTCAGGAGGTCCGCCGCACAGAGTGTTGATCGGATTCAAACAGTTCAGGCAAAAGGGCCGTTCCCAGTCCGGGATCAGATGGGGGAAGGAGCCAGCCATTTTCCACAACGGGTTGCCGATCGATCAGCGACTCATAAAAGGTCTTCAGATGGGCACGCACCGTCTCCTGCAACACCACGTTGGTCGAGGCGACGGCACAGTGCAACCCGGAAAACAGGGTGAGTGGTCCCGTGCAGTCGTGCATCGTCGCCGAGACATTGAACGTCTGAGCGAGGTCGATCATCCGTCGCGTTTCGCTGATCCCGCCCGACCAGGTGGGATCGACCATCAGGTAGTCCGCCGCTTGCGACTGGAGAATGGATAACGCCGATGCGCGTCCCAAGACCATTTCACTCGCCGCGACCGGCATGCCCGACTGCCGTCGAAAGTCGGCCAGGGTTTGGGCGTTGTCGACGCGAAGCACATCTTCCAGCCACATGGGCCGGATCTCTTTCAGAGCCTCGGCCAGACGCAAGGCCGACGCCAACTGAAAGAAGGCGTGCCCTTCGATCATGATCTCAATCTGATCCCCCACCCGATCGCGAATTTCCCGGAGGGGTTTCATCCCCGCATCGATATCGGCTCGGGACAGATACGCGCCGCCAGTTTTGTGGGCGTATCGATCAAAGGGCCAGACCTTCATCCCGGTGATCCCCTCGGAGACCAGTTCCTCCGCGAGATCTCCGGCGGCATGAATGGAAGACCAGTTGTCCTGAAGCGGACCGGGCTGTCCTTCGTCTCCGTATCCTGGCCAGCCGGGGTGCTGGGCGGCCGACCGTTGCTTGCGAGTGCCGTATCCTGGTCCACCGCAGGTGTTGTAGATGCGAACTTTGCTTTGAGCTTGTCCTCCCAGCAGCTTCCAGACTGGCTGTTCGCAAACCTGACCGAGGATATCCCAGAGCGCGACGTCGATTGCTGACAATGCTCGGAGTTCCGCGCCGGGAAATCCGAATGCGGTGCACCGTTCGTAAAGAAACCGCCAGTGGGCTTCGATGTCGGTCGCCTCGGAGCCGATCAGCCGTTCCGCCATCCAATCATGAACGAGCGACTCAATGGCCGTCGGCGTATAGTAGGTCTCTCCGCACCCAATGATCCCTTCGTCCGTATGAACTCGAAGGAGCAACAGGTTCGTCATGATCCCAGAGGGAACGGCAGTCTCAATGGCCGTGATTTTCGGCATCTTGGTTCATTCTGTGTCTTAGGACTTCTTCAAAGCGACCGATGAATGATTGTCTCGTTTCGTGGGAAGGAATAACAGAAGGGAGTGGACGTTTGCCAAAATGATGCAGTTCATAACGCAGCATCACCGCAACGAACAAATCTCAGGAATCTTTGGAGTGCTCCGACTCGTCGGAGCTTTCTTTCAAGCCGAGCATTCGTGTCACCAAGCCGTTGTCCTGAATAATCTGAGCTGTGCTGAAAGGAAAGCGGTGACGAGTCACCGCACTCCAGAGGGGGCCGTCCGGCAGAGGGGCGAATCGGAAAATCCGACGATGCTTTCAATGTCACTCCTTTTTCACACGATTCGTCGCGTCAAGGAGTCCGCGAATGTAGCCGAAGGCGAACAATCGTCCGAGCATCGTGTACCCCGGTTCGCCCTTGTCTTCTCCGATCAGTTGGGGAACATGGTCTGGACGGATCGGACCGGTAAACCCGACTTCTCGCAGCGCACGAATCGCGGCGGCCATGTCCGTGGGGCCGTTGTCGTG
>JAGQQQ010000453.1 GCA_020426125.1 Planctomycetaceae bacterium | reverse complement strand
AGATTATCGAAGAGTTCATGCTGGCGGCGAACATTGCGGTCGCCACGGATCTCAATGACCGGGGGTATCATTTCCTTCGGCGTGTTCACGGCGATCCGTCGGAGCAGAAGATGCGGACCTTCGCGGAGTTCGCCGAGACGATGGGCTATCCGCTCAAGAACATTCAAAGCCGCAAGGAAATCCAGAAGGTTCTCCACAAGGTCAAGGGTCAACCGGAAGAACGGTCGTTGAATTACGCCTTGCTCCGAAGTCTCAAGCAGGCGGAGTATTCGCCCGTCGTGATGGGGCATTACGCGCTCGCGGAGGACCAGTATTGTCATTTTACGAGCCCGATCCGTCGTTACCCAGACCTGATGGTTCACCGATTGTTGACGTCCATTTTGACAAGCAACAAGGCGTTCCGGGGACAGGGAATGGAGGAACTTCTCCGGTTGGGCAAGCACTGCTCCATGACCGAGCGACGGGCCGAACGCGCAGAGCGGGAACTCATCAAGATCAAGCTCCTCTCCTACATGGAAGACCGGGTCGGCGAGCAGATGGAAGCCGTGGTCACTGGGGTCGACCGGTTTGGGTTCTTTGCTCGCGGAGTGGAGTTGCCGGTTGAAGGACTCGTCCACATCAGTACGCTCCCGGCCAAAGAGCACTTTGATTTTGATCGCCGCGCGATGGCGCTGATCTCACGCAGCAGCGGAATGATGTTTCGGCTGGGGGACCATGTCACAGTGGAAGTCGCCCATGTCGATGTCGACCGCCGTGAACTCAACTTCAAACTGGTGGCTCCGCCGAACCGCAAGCAGGCCACGAAGAAGAAATCCAAATCCCGTGGCTCTTCGAAACGAGCGGGTGGAAAGAACAAACGCACAGACAATAATCCTTCTCGTCGCGGCCGAGGGCGGAAGAAGTGATCCGCTGAGATTTGGCAGTCGCGATCCCCCGAGAACTATTGAAGGTTGCCGTGATGTTGAAAGTTGGTCAGAAAGCTCCCGCGTTTACCCTCCCCGCAATTCCCGAAGGAAAGGTTCGTCTCTCCCAGTTCCAGAAAGACGATCCCAAAAACGTCGTTCTGTATTTCTATCCGCGAGACAATACGCCGGGGTGCACGCAGGAGGCGTGTGAATTTCGGGATCGACTCGAAGACCTCGCGAGTGCGGACACGGTTGTTCTGGGCGTGAGCACCGACAGCCTGGCGTCGCACCAGAAGTTTGCCGACAAGTTTGGGCTACCGTTTCCGTTGTTGTCAGACGAGGACAATGCCGTCGCGGAGAAGTACGGCGTTTGGGTCGAGAAGAAGAACTATGGGAAGACCTATCTGGGTATCCAGCGAGCGACATTCCTAATTGACAAGAAAGGGAAGATCGCCGCCATCTGGCCGAAGGTGAAGGTCAAAGGCCATGTCGACGAAGTCGCTCAGGCAATCGCCGAACTCGAACAGTAACCTTCGGCAGTTCCTCAAATCTTGGATCGAGACTCCTTGAGCTGTTTCAGTTGACGACGGATCTCCTGAATTAGTTTGGCTTGCATAAGTTGGAGTTTTTCGACGCCGGCCAAGTCGCTCAAAATCTGTTCGAGGACGGCGTCCGGAAACTGATGCTCAGGTGAGTCCTCGGATGGTTCCGAACCGGATTGTTCAACGGCACCCATTGCGGATTTGCACTCTCTTCTGAAACCATTGCGAATTGCCGCCCCGACTCGCTTCATTCAAAATCCATGCCGAACTTCGAGAGGCGTTCTCTTTGTTGTGCGATGCAACAGAACTGTAGTTCGTGAGCTAACTTTTGCTGGAAAACTGCGTCACCAAGCTCGCTCAAGCCGGGAAATCACTCGATTGGGTGTGAGTCCGCCATGTGCTAACTTGTGTTTTCCGACACGATCTCCGCATCGATTCACATCAAGCGAAAAGCTGTGGCCCCCATGCAATTGACGGATAAACGAATTCTTGTGACTGGCGCTTCCCGCGGAATTGGCAAAGGCTGCGCCATGCAGATGGCGAAAGCCGGAGCCGATATCGCGATCAACTATCGCTCCCATTCCGATGAAGCGGAGGCCGTGGCGGAGGAGATCCGCTCATTCGGCCGGCGGGCCCTTGTCCTGCAGGCGGATGTCTCGTCCCGGGAAGACGTGGTACGGATCATCTCCGAGGTCGCAAACGAATGGGGCGGCTTAGATGGCTTCGTCTCCAATGCCGCCTACAGTGATCGGGAGTTGATCGTCGATGCCGATATGGAGGGCTTCGAGCGGACCATCGATGTCAGCATGTGGGGCGCGTTCTACGGCGTCCGAGCCGCAGCCCAGCAGATGATCAAGCAGGGAACTGGCGGATCGATGGTCGTCGTCAGTTCTCCGCATGCGGTCATTCCGATCCCCACCGCCGCCGCCTACAACATGGCCAAAGCCGCGATCGACCACATGTCGCGAACGGCCGCCATCGAACTCGCTCAGCACAGGATTCGCGTGAACGTTGTTCATCCCGGCTGGATTGATACTCCCGGAGAACGCAAGTTCTTCAGCGAGGAACAACTCGACCAAGGGGCCAAAAACATTCCCTGGGGCCGCATGGGCCAACCTGAAGAGATCGGCAATCTGGTCACATTTATGATGAGTGATTTGTGCGACTATATGACGGGAAGCACCGTGTTGCTGGACGGCGGAATCAGCCTTCCCTGGTGGTCCAACCGAGCGGAAGGGAAGCAGTAAGGTCGGGAATCGGGAACAGGAATTCGGGGGGCGAGAATCGTGACGCCGCACCCATCGCCGGGGTCATGATGGGAGTGCGGCGGCGGAACGGGCTTGCGGGATGTGTTATGATGGGGCTGCTCTGTTCCCATTCTCTCCTTTTGAAGGCGCGGCATGCCTGTTTCGCTGTTCAATTCGCTGCTGCTGCCCGACCTGCGCCTGATGCTGGAAGAAGGGGATGACGCTGGGCTGAAGGAGTTCTGCGAAGCACTCTATCCCGGGATGGCCGCCGAAGTTCTCGAGGGTCTTCCCCCCGACCTGGCATGGAAAGTCCTCTCGCATTCGGACGCCCGTCATCAGGCGGAGGTGTTTCCGTTTCTCTCGCTGCCGTTTCAGGTGGCGATGGTCGATTCCATCGACGCGGAGACCCTGACCAGGCTGATTGAGGAGATGTCCTCCGACGACCGGGTCGACCTGCTCGAACGAATGGACCCGGAGCATGTGGAACGGCTGCTGCCGCTCTTGGCTCAGGCGGAGCGGGCCGAGATCCGGAAGATGCTTTCCTATCCTGAAGACAGCGCCGGCTCGATCATGTCGACCGAGTATGCCTGGCTCCCATCGGACATTACCGTGCAGGAAGCCCTGGAGCGCCTGCGTTTGCAGGCCCCCAGTCGGGAGACGATTTACTACGTCTACATCGTCGACGATGGCCGACACCTGATGGGCTTCGTTTCGCTTCGAAAGTTGATTCAATCCCGGCCCACGGCCAAGATCGAAAGCATCATCGATCGCGGAGTGATTTCCGTTCGCGTCGACGACGACCAGGAACATGTGGCCAACGAGGTCTTAAAATACGCATTCCTCGCCATTCCGGTCGTGGATGATCAGAACCGTCTCGTCGGAATTGTGACGCACGATGATGCGGCGGAAGTCCTGCAAGAGGAAGCCACCGAAGACGCCCATCTCGCGGGGGCGGTGCAACCGCTGGAAGATGGTTACATCGCCACGCCGTTTTGGGAACTTTGCTGGAAACGGGGAATGTGGCTGGTGATTCTGCTGGGAGCCGCGTCACTGACCGCACAAGTCATGCAGTTTCTGGAAGGGGGAGAATCTGCCTCCTGGATGGTGCTGTTCCTG
>JAGQQQ010000452.1 GCA_020426125.1 Planctomycetaceae bacterium | reverse complement strand
CCTATAGGTTTTGACTGAGCCTCATCCTGAATCGATAAGTGGCTACTTGCCTTCTTCCTTCTCAATCTGACTCCAGATCTTGCTCAGCGGAATTTCCAAAGCTGAGGCAAGCTTATCCGCAATCCGAATACTCACCTGAACCTTGCCCAATTCAATGGAGCTGACGTAGGTCCGGTGAATGCCGGCTTTGGTCGCAAAGGCCTCCTGCGATTGTCCTGACTTCTCGCGGAACGCCCGTATCGTTTTGCCGAACTTTTTCTCAATCTCGTCCATGAACGCAAGTTGGCGACTTGCATTCGATCGTTCTACAGATTATTTCTATACAGACTATCGTCTACATTCTTGTAAGAGAGAATCCCATGACCAACGGCAGCAGCAAATCCCACGGTACCCCCAAGAATCCCAAAACCACCGAACAGAAGGGGAAAGACACCAAGGCCCAGGGGAAATAGCCGATTCGACGAAACTTCTCGGATTTTCGCTTGTTTCCCCGTTCCCGGACGGCTCCAATGGAAGCCGGTGGCAGACAGGCCCGCCTGCCATCACTCTTCTCGCCCTCCCGGTCGGCCCAACCGGTGAGGGCATTTTTCTTCCGTCGTCCGGCAGAGACCGACAAACTTTGACCTATCGCTTCGTAGCTGGCACGATAGCGGTCGCATATGGCGACCCATCTGGAAATCTCCGAGCGACTGGCAGATCAGCTGGAACGGCTCAACGAGGAGTTGGCTGGGATTTGTGATGTGCTTCACGAAATCCGCGTCGACCTTGCGTGGGCACTTCAAAACGGACGTGTCACTGTGATCTTGGACGACCAGGATGTGGTCGCAGATGCGACTGTGAATGCGACGTTGCTGGAACTGACAGTCCGTTTGCAGGCAGACTTGGCTCTGTTTGGCACAGACCTCCGGGAGATGATCGACGTGAAAGCCGATGGAGAGAATGGGCTTGAACCATCTGCTCCCACCGTTGAAGCACTCACAAGACTCAGCAGCAAAGTCTCCGAGTGGAACGAGCCCAAGCCACAGCCTCGCCAACAATCCCTGTTCGCCGTCGACAGCTCAGCGAAGAACGACTCACTCCCCCCGATCACACTGTTCGAAGTCGGAGAGACCGTTGAATTCCTGTATGACCGTCGGGGGCAGAAGGCGGAGATCCTGCATCTCGACGATGCCCGCAGCTCCGCGACCGTGCGTTTGATTGAAAAGGGTGTCCAAATGATGGTCTCGCAAGATGCGATCCGCAAAGTGGGAGAGCCGACGGGGGAGAAGCCGCAACCAGAATCCAAGCCCCTCTGATTCAGTAATCCGAAGCCAGCAGGGCGGTAATTGCACCGCCGCTTCCATCCTCGATGAACCAAAGATTCTCGGGATGCTCACTCGACTCGAACACTTGCAAGTAGTCAATTCCCTGATGCAGATCGGCCTGTTGCCGCAACACTTGCCAGCAGGCGAGAATCACCTCCTCGGAATACATTTCGATCGCCGCTGGCGTGGCGACGAACGGCTTTTTGGGGCCGGGAAGAAACATGTTCGTCGACTCGGGATCGTCGTACGGGATCTCCTGTGATTTCAGTGTCGGCAGCGACATAAATCGTAGAAGGTGAATGAATAAAGGGAATTAATATCAACCACAGAGTGAAGCGCCTTCGTCTTATTCCACAATCCAGTGGCAATCTGCCACGATACTGATTAATAAGCAAGGCACGCGAGTCAGGAGATCTCACAACATTCGGGCTGACTGTCCATCCTGAAAAAGCCCCATCCCGTGAGATGAGGCGAAGGGCAGCCGTGTTGACTGCCATCGAAGCGGTTCCTTCCGTTTCAGCTATTGACGAGCGAGAGCAGCGATGCCGCCTTTTGATCGGCATCCGTCCGGTCGCCCGCGTTTTCAACGTCCCGTGCCAGCATCGTCAATGCGTCGACGACCGAAAAGATCGTGAACGCTCCCTTATCCTGAGCGATCTCGAGTGCTCGCGTCGCGAGCGAACGGGTGACTCCATTCTTGAGCAGAAACTTCGTGGCGTCGTCGACATTGTCCCCAATTTGCGTGGACATCGCCTGTTCGATGACGCTTGCGAAGCCGTCTTTCCGTTCATCGCGACGCTGGACCAGTTTTTCGATGATCCGGCGAATCTCGTTGAGTCCCTCATGGACATTGGCGGTATGTTTCCGGGAGAAGTCCACGACATCGACCGCGTCCCAGACAATGTGGTTCGCACAAACCGCCTGAAACCAGAACGTGCTGATCCCCAGCGATCGGCGTCCGACTTCCGAATTCCAACAGAAGAAGCCGGGAGCAAACGCTTGATCTCCAATCTCGATCCAACCCAGCGGGTCGACGAGAAATGCGAACAGATCTTGCTCACCGACGTAAAGGCCCGTGGCTCCGTTGAATCCCTTCTGCGGAGGTTGAAAGTCGGTCGCGAACTCTTGCAGGACGCGAACCAGTTCAATGTCCCACAGCCGTGTGTACTGCGTTCCATGGATCGAGCGCACCGTTTCGCCTTCGACGAAAAACTGGAGTGGCTTCTGTCCGCTGCGAGGCAATGTTTCGCGATAGACCGCCGCCGCCGTTTCCGGCGACAACCGATTGACGGTATCCTTCGCAACGCCCGCCATCTTGCAAAGCTGGGAAAAACTCCAGTCATTAAGCCAGTAGCCATCGCTGCCAATCTTGGCTCGCAGCTGTGAAGAACGGCCTTCAGCGCTCTCCGCGATTGTTGCCAGATTCTGCGGTGACTCCCAGCGATCCTGTGACTGCTCACGTTTACGCTGACAACGTCGCGACAGATCCGGCAAGTCCTCGCAGCGCTCATCGGGACTACGAGCAAAGAGTTGCTTATGGGCGGCTTTTAAGTTGGCCATGAGAATGTCTCCATTGGTGTGAAAGGAACCTGAAGACAGCGACATGCTGTCCGGAGAAGCAGAGTACAGGGGTTTCCGAGTTCGCGCAAAAACGCGGTCTCATCTTATCCCTTGCGCGAGCAGGACGGTTCCGGCAGTGTGGCTCTACTCCTGCCGATCGTCGGTAGGGGACTCTCTGAGCCATATCGTCGATCAACGCACGCTGTGGCCCCGTTCCTTTCCAATCGAGGAGACCCCCATGTTGCTTGTAGACCTGAACGATGGCGTCTGCCGAAGCTGTCAAAGCCAGCTCAGAATCATCGCGGCAGATGACGCCACCTTGACTGTCGAATGCACGAACGGCGAGTGCGCCGATGCCTATTGTGTTGAACCCGATGCATTCGGAGACGGCGGGATGAAGTATTGGCCCCAGGCCATGGCCCACTTCGGCGAAGAGACGTGGGAGTAAACCATGGATCCCCAACAAGCCTTGACGGAACTCATCGACGCCGTCGCCTCCCAAGACTGGAATCACGCCTTTGATCTTAGCGGCGGATTGCAATCATGGCTCGAACGCGGCGGGTTCCCTCCCGTCACTCTCGGCCCCGAAGACCTCGGCCACCACTGGCACCGCACCATTGCGCTCACCGTCTGTCAACTCGCATGCCAAATGGCGGAAGGCGTCGTTGAAGAATGACTCAACTTCCGAATTCGCGTGCGTCGGGAAGACATACGCGGCGTGAGGCTCAGAACAACAACCCGTTTTTCGTCACGAGAGCGGGTTTTACAGATTCACATAGCGATACAGCGTCGATCGAGAAATCCCCAATGTCTTGCAAATATCGGGGATCTCCATCGATCGATCCCGATACAGCGACTTCGCGGTGAGAACCTTGGGATCGACTGTTTCGATTTTCCGTCGACCTCCCAGCCGTCCACGAGCCCGTGCCGCTGCCAAGCCAGCTTTCGTCCGCT
>JAGQQQ010000451.1 GCA_020426125.1 Planctomycetaceae bacterium | reverse complement strand
TCTCCGGTTGCAACTGATCCACGTAAGTCAGCTTGTCTTCGATTCTTCGCGCCAAAAGTCCCGGGATTGGATCGAGGCCATCGGTCAACGCCACAACTTTTGTGAGTTTGGTCCCGTCCGGGAGTTGAAGTTGTCGCAACTCATCGACGAGGTTTCGAATTCTGTCGAGGTAGTCCGGGGACAGTTCTTCCGGGGCGTCGAAGGCAATTTCCCAACTGCCGACGCCTCCCAATCGATCCTCAAAAAAACGCAGCGACTGGACGATGGGACTTTCCTCGAGGAAATTTTTGCTGAAGTCCGTTTCAACGGTGAGCCGGCTTAGCCCCCAACCGGCCACGGATGACAGCGCCAGGGCACACGTGAGAACGGCCCATTTCCATCGCACCGCCGAAACTGCGAGTCCCCGCAATCGGCGACGAGCCCAATCTTCTCCCCAGGGATGACGAGGATCTGCCTGCCAGTTTCCTAATAAAACCCCTGCCGGAAGAATCAGCAGACAGGCGAGGGGGACCAGGAGAGTTCCCAAGGACATCATGATCCCAAAACTTCGCACAGGAGTGATTCCGCTGGATAGCAGCGATGCGAAACCAATGGCTGTTGTGAGACAGGTCCAGAAGATGGGGCCGACGAGTCGCTCGACCGTTCCGGCCCAAGCTTCGGTTCGGGTCAAGGTTTCCCGCAGCTCCCGATACGTTACCGTCACATGCATGACGGTCGCGATGCCAATGATCGTGATTAAGGACGTCAGCATTGATGAGACCATGCTGAGCTGCATTCCAGACAAAAATAAGGCCCCCTTGGTCCAAATCAGAGTCACATGGATGACAGCGATCGGCAAGAAGACCCAGCGCAAGTTTCGAAAAAACAGCAGAATGACAAACATCAGCAGTCCTGATGACGCCAGACCGAGTAACCACCCGTCGTCTTCGACGTACCGGAACATGTCGTGCACCTGAATCGGTTCACCAGCAACAAATGCGGGCGGATCGTGGGCATCGGCAAGTTGGCGAATCCGGCGGAAGGTTTCCGTTCGTGAGACCGGACTTTCCGCCTCATCCTGTAGACGCAGCACGATCGCGGTGGTCTGGCCATCGTCGCCGATCAAGACCCGTCGACTCAGTTCTAACAGTTTGCGGTTGATGATCCGGAGATAGATGCGCATCTGCAAAGAGGCACGAGGATTGTTCAGAATGTCATCGAGGTCTTGAGTGCTTTCCGGCCTGACTCCCGGAACCGCGCTGAGTTCGTCTGAGAATTCCCGGATTTTCAGCAGTTCGTCTTGGGAAGTCGGATCGTCTGCCTGGTAGGCGACCATGACGAATTCATCGCCGCCGAACGTTCGTTTGCTTTCCTGGTATGCCAGCAGAAAGGGGTCATCGGGTGTGTAGAAGGATTCGATCGACTCATCCAGCTTCAATCGAGAGGCCGGAACCGCCAGCAGAAGAACCAAGAGTCCCCCGATCAAGAGCAGGACGGTTTTCCACTCCGCGAGGCGGGCGGCAAGAGCGGCTCGCCATGTGGAATGTGAAGACATAAAATTCGCTAGGGCGTTCAGGCGGCAATTGGAAGAAATGGAGATAAAAGAATCTACCCTCCAAACGAGTGCCGGGAGGCCCAGATTGGACCAGTTTCCATCGGTAGCGACAAGGATGCCGGGATAGCGCAAGTTGCCCAAACAGATCCACTCGTATCGATCCCGCCAGTCAATCAGAATGTTCAGCATTGGTTCGGCGGTCAGATCGGATAGAATATGGCAACTTCTCGGTTTGTCTCCGTGCTCGATCGTGCGCCCGAAATTGAAACGCGACCACACCGGGATCTTGATCTATCGAGACGGCTCCGGCTTCCCTTGCGGTTGCAATTGCCTCAGTTGAGTTCTTGGACGGATAATCGGTTTTCCCATGAGATATCGAACCTTTCTACTGGTCTGTTTCGTCTCCCTGATCGGGGTGGAAGCGGTTCGCGCGGATGCCACCACCGATTACAATCTCGCCATCGAACTCTACTCTCAACAACGCTGGCAACTCGCCGTGGAGAGTTGTGAGGAATTCGTCAACAAGTATCCGACTCACGCGCGAGTTCCCGACGCACGCTTGTACTGGGCTCAATCATTGGTTCATCTCCGGCAGTTCGCCCCAGCTCGAGAGCAGTATGTCCTGTATCTAAAGACCGCCAAACCGGATCACCCGGACCGGGCATTGGCAACCTATCGTGCAGGGGAGTGCAGTTACTTTTTGGGAGACCTGAAGCAGGCTCAAGATTGGTTGTCACGGTTTCTCCAAAGTTATCCCGAAAACAACCTCGAAGAGTGGGCGATCGTCTATCTCGGGGAAACCGATTTCCGTCTCAACCAGTTCTCCGAGGCGAAGGAAGCGTTCGAACAGTCATTAAACAAGTATCCGAACGGTCGTCTCGTGGAGGACGCCCGATATGGGCTCGGCCGCACACTCGTCCGCCTCGGACAGACGGATCAGGCAATCATCACCTTCGAAGAGGTTGCGTCAAAGAAAGAAAGCCGCCGAGCGCCGGAGGCGATGTTCGCCATCGGCTCGACCTACTTCGACTCCGGGGAATTCCGCGAAGCCGCAAAGGCCTTCGCCCAGTTACTCGAAGATTATCCCTCCAGCAGTCTGGTCTCCACAGCGAAACTCAACGCCGGTTACGCCCACTTCTCGCTTAAGGCGTATCAAACCGCGATCACCCTGTTTGAAGAAGCAGCTCAGGATCCCGAGCAAGCACTCACGGCCATCTACTGGAAAGGTTTGAGTGAGAAAGGTCTTCTGGACTATGCGAAGGCCGTGACAACCTTCGCCGACTCGTTGGAGAAGGCTCCCACTCAGCCCCTGGCCGAGAATCTGACTTATCAATGGGGAGACGCAGAGTTCCGTCTGGCAAACTATGACAAAGCGGTCACGCTGCTGAAATCGGTTTTCGAGAAATGGCCCCAAGGGGAATACGCGGACGATGCACTCCATCTGGCCACGGAAGCCGCCTTCCAGCGGAAGGATTTGCCACTGGCACGGCAGCTTCATCAACAGTTCATCACCCAGTATCCGAAAAGCCCTTTGGTGAACGTTCAGAACCTGCTGTCGGGCCGGATTCTGGTTGCCTCGGGAGATCAGGCCAAGTCCGAAGCGGAGCAACGGCCCTTCTATCTTCAGGCACTCGGAGTTTTCGAACAGGTCGAAAGCCGGTCGAACGCACCCGAAACTCGGAGGCAAGCCCTGTTTCAACTTGCCCGGACGAATGAACGGCTTGGGAATGACGCAGATGTTGTGACCCAATTGGGACGGCTCCTCTCGGCTGAGGCCGAACTTTCTCGATCGGAACGGTACGACGCCCACCTGTTAAGGGCAAACGCGTCCCTGAGGCAGGGAAGCGCCGCAGAAGCACGACAGGATTATCAGCGGTGTCAGGACCTTGCCGAATCGGACGAGGAGCAACGACAAGCCCTGACGGGACTCGCGGGAACGCAAACGTCCCTTCTGGAA
>JAGQQQ010000450.1 GCA_020426125.1 Planctomycetaceae bacterium | reverse complement strand
TTAATCGCATTTGGCTTGGGGCTGCTGGTGGGGCTGCAACGAGAATGGGCCGAAAAGCGGGTCGCAGGGGCGCGGACGTTTCCATTGATTACTGTCTTTGGGACTCTTTGCGCGATGCTCTCCCAATCCTCCAATGGGGTGGTCCTGGCGGCCGGGGTGTTGTCACTGGCGAGCCTGATTATTCTGGGAAACGTTGCCAAACTTCGGGAAGGGAGAATCGATCCTGGATTGACCACTGAACTGGCAGCGCTGACGATGTTCGCCGTCGGGGCGATTCTGGTGCTGGGGTCGGTCGGAGCGGGCGTGGCCGTCGGCGGAGGGGTCGCGGTTCTGCTGCACTGGAAGGTGCGGCTCCATCAACTCGTTCGGAATGTGTCCGAGGCGGATTTGCAGGCCGTTGCCCGGTTAGTGCTGATCGGGCTGGTGATCCTGCCCATTCTACCAAACAAGACATTCGGCCCCTACGATGTGATCAACCCGTTCGAAATCTGGCTCATGGTCGTCCTCATCGTAGGCATCAGCCTGGCCGCCTACATCGCCTACAAAATTCTGGGAAGTCGGGTGGGCACCCTGTTGGGGGGGATTCTTGGGGGATTCATTTCCAGCACAGCGACCACGGTCAGCTATGCTCGGCGGACTCGTTCGGATCGGGCGATGGTCCCCGTCGCCGCCGGTGTCATTGTCGTTGCGTCCACGGTGGTCTTCGTCCGGGTGATTTTTGAGATCGCCGTCGTGGCACCGGGAATTCTGCGAATGACGGCGCCGCCACTCCTCGCAATGTCGGTCTGGATGGCTGCCATTTCCGTGGCTGTCTTCTTCGTCAGCCAGCGGGGGCAGGCCGAAGAACTTCCGGATCAGGAACCGCCATCGAACCTCGCTTCGGCAATCACCTTTGGGTTGTTGTATGCGGCCGTTTTAATTGGAGTCGCCGCCGCGAAGGAGCACTTCGGACGGACGGGCCTGTACTCAGTGGCCGTCCTCTCCGGCCTCACCGATATGGACGCCATCACCCTGTCAACAGCACAACTCATCGAAGATGGACGCATGGAGGTCTCCACCGGTTGGCGTCTGATTCTCGTGGGAGCGATGTCCAATCTTCTGTTCAAAGGAGCCGTTGTCGCTCTGCTTGGGGCGCCCCGATTGCTGGGATACGTCGCCGCGTCATTTGGACTTTCCCTTGCTGGAGGAGCGGCAATTCTCGCTTGGTGGCCATGACGTGGGGCCGGTGAGGGGATGTTCCCTTCCGGCAGAATCCCCAATCCAAGACTCGGCCACAACGCGAATTCGGGATGGCGCAGGTTGAGGTTTCGCGGGGGACAACGGGGGCATGAGGAATCGATCGACAGAGCATCGGGCAAGTGTTTGTCCTAAGCGAGGCCGAGCCGTTGCCAGAGACTGAGTTTGATGGGCTGGACTTGTGTCCGCTCGTACTTTTCGCAAGCGACTTCAAGTTCCCGGGCCACTTTCCGTGCGTGGTCGTACGCGTTGCCAAATCGCTCCTTCAAGGTTCGGGCATCGCGATCCTCATCGGTGGCTGCTTCCAGGGCGGGCGACGCGGGCCAATGATTCTGAAAGAACGGAGGAATTTCCCCATCTGTTGATGCCGCCACCATGGGCCGGACGATCGAGCGATATTGTTGGTTGCGTTTGTCCGTCGCGTTGAGCAGGAACCCGAGAACGGTCGGGAATCCATCTCCATTCACATTGCGAACCTGATCAATGAGGGAAAAGGTCCGTGGCAGTCCATTCAGCGAAATATGAGTTGATCGGGTCGGAATCAGCACGAAGTCGGACATCGCGAGCCCGTTGACGCAGACCATGGCCGATTTGGTCACGTTTGCCGGCAGATCAATCAGCACGAAGTCGAACTCGGTCAGCTTGGGCTTGAGCCAGTCGCGAAACAGATGGTTGTGTTTCCCCCAAACCATCGACGATTCGACGTCATACATGCGATCCCCGTCAGGGACCAACATTGCCATGGACTCCAGCGCGGACCCTCGTGCCTCGCTCGCCGCCCGCCAGACGAGAAACTGCTCAGGATCGATCGAAGGCCGCCGCGTCTGTTTCAACTGGGCCGCGAGATCGACGACAGTCCGCCCCTCGCGAATTGCGGCGTTCAGGCTTTGTCGCCCCAACAATGCGCAGGAACTGGACGCCTGGGCGTCGAGGTCGACGACGAGCACTTTTTTGTTGCGATTGGCGGCTAAAAATTCCGCAATGCCAACGGTGACCGTTGACTTGCCTTCACCACCTTTATTGTTGTAGATCGCGACAACGTGCATCGATTTCCCCCCCGCAGCCTTTCGAAACTCCCGGCACAGGGTAAATCTCTCCCTCAGCGGCATCAAGGATTTCGTTCGAGAGAATTGAGTGCCAGGTCTTCTTGGGCACGATTTCCATGAAAAATGGAAACATCGGAAAATCTTGCGTCATCGTCGGAGTTTCCCGCGAGACGTTTTGCTCTTCGGGTAGGGAATTGGTGGACGAACTGGGGAGCGTTCACACGGGGTTTGAACATTCGTGGTTATCGACAAACAACATTTGCGGTTGCCCCTGGGGAGGTCGCCGTGTGTTTCGCTCGGTTGCAGCCTCCCTATCGAAGGGACTACCGTCTTGCCCTTCAACGCCACCAGAGTTGGTTTTCTAATTTGATTTGCAGGTGAGTTGCATGGCCACGACAACGGAAATTCAAGATATCTACGTGGGACACAGCCCGGACCCAGACGATGCGTTCATGTTTCATGCTTTGGCAAACGACAAAATCGAGACGGGAAAGTACCGTTTCCACCACGAGTTACAGGACATTGAGACACTCAATCGGCGGGCATTCGCGTCGGAACTCGAACTGACCGCCGTGAGCCTGCATGGCTACGCGTATCTGACAGACACCTACGCGCTCTGTGCCTGCGGAGCGAGCATGGGAGACAATTACGGTCCGATGATCGTCACGAAAGGAACGCAGTCGATCGAGGACCTGAAAGGAAAGAAGATTGCGGTTCCCGGGACGTTAACGACAGCCTTTCTCGCCTTGAACCTGTGCCTGGGAGGAAAGCCACAGACTCCGAGTCGTGACGCCCACCAGCGTGGAGACGCCGGGACGTTCACATATGAGGTTTATCCATTCGACGAGATTCTCAACGTCGTTGAACGCGGAGAGGCGGATGCGGGACTCATCATTCACGAGGGACAGTTGACCTATGGGAGTCAGGGACTTCAGTTGGTCGTGGATCTCGGAAAATGGTGGATGGACGAAACCGGTTTGCCGTTGCCTCTCGGAGCGAATGCTATCCGCAAGGACCTCGGTCGCGTCACCATGGAAGAAGTGACTCAGTTGTTGAAGGACAGTATCGTCTACGGTCTTGAGCACCGTCAGGAAGCTCTCGACCATGCGCTCCAATACGGGCGCGATCTCGACAACCGAATGGCCGACGAATTTGTGGGGATGTACGTGAACGACTGGACGATCGATTTTGGCGAACGGGGGCGTGAGGCGGTTCGCCGCCTTCTCGACGAAGGACACAAAGCCGGGATCATTCCTGATCCCGTCACTTTGGAATTCATCGGGTAAGGTCAACGGACAACCTGATTTCGCGCGGTCGTCTTGTCCGAATCGCCTGGTTCCGCTTCAAAGCCAAGTAGCATCCCATTTCGCAGGTGGCCTTCAGCTGTCCAGCCATCATAGGCGACGAAGCAGCGAACGACCGGGTTGGTCCACCGAGCGCGATAGGGGCTCGGAAGCGCGGCGCGGACACTCCGATGGGAGTCAAGCGTTTCGCGGAACTGTTCGAGTTTTTCCTCGGGAACACCGATCAAAGACAAGCGTCCCACGTATCTTCCTCGCTTTTTCTCATCGACTTGCGCCAGGAGAACAGATCGCAAATCGCCACCAGCATTCGTGAGATACCCGAACACGACAAATTCCCCTTTTTCGTCGAGTTTGGTCGGAGCGGAATGGGAAATTCCCCGAGTGGTGACGACATGTGTGATCACCAAGTTGTCATTGGGCTGGCCATCGTAGAATGACGAGGTAATCAGTTGCTCCGGATCGACGCTGGACAGGTCGCCCCCGTTCGAAAAATCCATCCCTCCGGTCGGATTCCCTGAGCCTCCGCCAGGGAGTGAACGGATCGCACCGGGAACGCCCATGGTACTTCCTCCGATTGTCCCGCCTGACTCCAGGAGTTCGTTGACTCCTGCCGCATTCGCGAAGTCGCCCAGGGCTCCATCAATACTTCCGCCGCGTCCCCCTCCGGTTCCTCCCCCCGATGGTGCCGCATTCACTAAGTCATTGACTCCCGCCGCGCCAGCAAAATCTCCGAGTGCGTTTTCGAAATCCCCTGACCCTCCGCCCCTGCCTCCACGCCCGCCTGACGCAGGGGCCATTTGCACCAAGTCATTGACTCCCGCCGCGCCGGCGAAGTCCGACAAGGCGTCCTCCATGCTTCCGGTTTTCACGGGACCCGCGGCTTGCGTCAAAGCGTTGACGCCGGCCGCATTGGCAAAATCGCCCAGAGAACCTTCGAAGGACCCGGCCGGGCCGGACATAATCTCTTCCCCCCCTCCGCCTCCGAACGCACTCATGGCACCAACGCCACCGGCTCCACCGTTCTTCATGTTGGCGACCATCATCGCCCCCTGCATGATCGCCTTCATCGGGCTGAACTTCGGACGGTTCTCCGCGACCTGGGGTTGGAACAGACCGTTCCAATCCAAACCAATCACCGTCAGCGCGAGGAGTGCGGCGGCGGCACCATTGGCTCCGAAAATCACGAGCTTGTTGGAATCAGGAAGATCCTTGAAGACATGTTGCCACAACGCGGCTGGTTCCGCGAAGAAACTGGCTGGACTGATTTTCTCGGACTTCTGTGAAGCAATAAAATAGGCCCGGGCATGGCAGATCGCGAAGACGAACAGGCCAGCAAGAATCTGCATAATGGCGATTTGGCCTCGGATCCAGGCATCTGGAATCGCCAGACGCAAGACGAGGCTTTCGGCAAACAGGAGAACGACACCTCCCGCCACCCAGATGGACCAGGAGGGAATGAATTCCCAGATGTTAATGGGGCCTTCTTCTTCCTCCTCCTGTTCGATCTCCATCACCACCCGTCCCAGCTTGGGATAGAAGCCACAAGCGGGGCACCAGGAGGCCCCGTTCCAGGGAACGGTGGAATGGCAATTCGGGCAACCTTCCGCTTCAATGGACGGTGCGGCGGCGGGAGCCGGTTCCGCCTCAACCGACTTCTCCAGTCGGACCGACTCAAGCATCTGCATGAGCCGCTGCTGGACGTCCGAGATTTCGGCATTGGCTGGGGTCGTGTCAGTCGACATGGGAACGAGGGGGTTGGAAGAATTCGAGGCTTGAAAGTTCTCCGGTGAAAACTCTAGCTCAGAAATGAATCGGAAAACGTGCCATTCTTGACCAGCCGGGCGAATTTGATGTAACCTTCAACCTGGATAATAGTTTCGTAAGCAAGTGAGTGGTCTTGCCTGTCCATGGACCGGGCAATGAAAGACGGAGGAATCACCCCGTCGAAAGGATTGACAAAAGTCTTCATGCCATCTGAACCTTCTAAGAAAGTTGAACGGAACTTTTCCGAATTGGGTCTGAGTGAGCCCATTTGCCAAGCACTCATCAGTCTGGGGTTTTCGGCTCCGACTCCCATCCAAGCGGCATTGATTCCCGTCGCTCTCCAAGGGATCGACTGTATCGGGCAGGCACGCACGGGAACGGGCAAGACCGCCGCATTCGCCCTTCCCATGCTTCAGCAGATGGACCAGCGTTCAGAGCACATCCAGGGATTGATTCTCTGTCCCACGCGAGAACTCGGGGAACAGGTCGACGGGGAGTTCCAGAAACTTGCTGCGAATTCCCCAGTGGAGACAGTCCTGACTGTCGGGGGACGTCCGCTGGGACTCCAGATCCGTGCCTTGCGGAAGTGTCCTCAGGTGGTGATCGGGACCCCAGGACGTGTGAATGATCTCATCCAACGCCGGGAACTCGACCTGAGTCATGTGCGATTCGCCGTTCTCGACGAAGCGGATCGGATGCTGGACATCGGTTTTCGCAAGGAGATCGAACGAATCCTGCAAAAGTGTCCGCAGGAGCGACAGACACTGCTTCTTTCCGCGACTTTGCCGCCCGAAGTGGAACGACTCGCGCTGAAGTACATGAATCGTCCCCAACGGATCGATCTCTCCGAGGACACGGTTGTCGTCGATACCATCGAGCAGTTCTACTGCACCGTTGAGGAAAAGAAGAAATTTGGCTTGTTGATTCAAATCCTACTGCGCGAGCGTCCCCAGCAAGCTGTGGTCTTCTGTCGAACGCGACGGAAAGCTCAGGCGATCTACGAGAAACTGAAGAAAGTGCTTCCGGATGTGGCTGTGATCCATGGTGAACTCCCGCAACGAAAGCGAGACAGTATGATGAAGCGGCTCCGCACAGGATCCTGTCGACTCATCATCGCCACAGATATCGTGGGCCGGGGTATTGACATCTCCGGAATCTCCCACATCATCAATTTCGATATTCCTGAAAGCTCGGATGATTACATCCATCGCGTCGGTCGTACGGGGCGGCTCTCATCGAATTCCGATGGCCGCGCATTCACGTTCGTCCGCCCGGATCAAGGGGACGAATTGACGCGAATTGAAATGCGAATCAACAAGTTGCTCGAAAACGTCTACGTCGAAGGCTATTCGGCTTTCGAATCCAAACCCCGTGAGACGGTCGACAGCGACGATCACTACGAATTGCAATCGGCTCCGGAATCAGAATGGGATGACATCTTTGCCGAATTGACATGAATGGCGAAACATCCGCTCAGGGAGAAGCCTGATGTTACGAGAAACCATTGGCCGACCCATGGAAATCCTCTTGGTTGAGGACAGCCTGATGGCCGCACGATTGGCGATCGGGGCTCTGTCAAACAGCGGGATCGAACACCGGCTGACTTGGTGCAAAGACGGCCGCGATGCCGAACAGTTTCTTCATCAAGAGGGACGTTATGCCTTGGCTCCCCAACCGGACCTCGTGTTGCTCGATCTCAGTCTCCCTCAAGTCGACGGACGCACCCTTCTCGCGGATATGCGCCGTTCGCCCCTCCTCAAGGAGATTCCCGTTGTCATCATGACCGGGACCGCCGGGGAAGAACAGGCCCAGGAATTTCAGTCTCTCGATGTTCAAGGGTTTTTGGTGAAACCTGTCAATCTCCCCAAGTTTCTGGATCTCGTCGAGGAACTAAAAGGGTACTGGAAAGCAGATATGATTCTCGCCCAACGGTGATCGACCGAAACCAGTCCGCGATTTCCAACAGAGCCGAGGGGAATCGGTTCCGTTTCGATCCCAGCACCAGTTATGATGAACGGGTGTGTTCTTTTTTCTGATTCCCCAGAATAGGGCGGAGGTCGATGGACGACGAAACCAAACTCTTCCGACCTGACGGGTCGACCGAGAACCCGTCACAACAGGCTGCTAGTTCGTCCGCCGCAAACGACATTCAAAATTCCAGCTTTCGGCAACAGGGCGCCCAACTGGGAGAATTCCGGTTGTTGCGGAGACTGGGAAAAGGGGGGATGGCCGAGGTCTGGCTGGCTGAGCAGATCACACTTCGCAGGAATGTCGCCGTCAAACTGCTCCGCCCCGAGTTGATGGAAGATGGAACTTATGTTCAGCGATTCCAAACCGAGGCGAAGGCCGCGGCTGGGTTGAACCACCCCAACATTGTGCAGGTCTATACGGTCGGGTGTGAACAGGGGCAGCACTACATTGCTCAGGAGTACGTCCAAGGTCAAACACTGAAGGCGTTTCTCCAAAAACGCGGACCGCTCGATTTGTCCGTCGCATTGATTCTGCTGCGACAAGTCGCTTCCGCATTGCAGGCGGCCAGCGAAAGAGGAATCGTCCACCGAGACATCAAACCCGAAAACATCATGCTGACCCGAAAAGGGGAAGCGAAGGTTGCCGATTTTGGACTTGCCCAGTTGCAAGGAGGGGAACGTCTCAATCTCACTCAAGAGGGAGTCACAATGGGAACTCCCCTGTACATGAGTCCGGAACAGGTTCAGGGGCAATCGTTAGACCAGCGAAGTGATCTCTATTCTCTGGGGGTCACCTTTTATCACGCATTGGCTGGGAAACCGCCGTTTCATGGGGACAACGCGGTGAGTGTGGCAGTGAAGCACTTGCACGAAAAACCCATGAAGCTTTCGGACATCCGCCCCGACCTTCCGATGGCCATCTGTGATTTGATCCACAAAATGATGGCTCGCGAACCCGAAAATCGCTACCAGACGGCGCAAGCCGTGGTCAACGATGTTCGCAAACTGGCGAAAGCTGTTCGCACGGGGGAAAACCTGGAGACGCTGACGATTTCCGATGAAGATCGTCCCATCAGTTTTCCCACTCGACGTCCCGCGCTTGTCCTGGGACTCTTGTGCCTGACCGTCTTCGCCCTCAGTGCAGGCATGGGGTGGTTGTTACGACCGGGGATTCCCGCACAGAACCCCAACGCCTTGGACGAGTCGGTTCCTCGGCTGAACTCCGCGCGCGATCAATATCTCTACGCGATGATCGAAGTCGACAACGAGGATGCCTTTCGAGCAGTCATCAAATGGTTCGACGATCCCAAGGATCGAATCTGGACACAGCGCGCTCACGAACAACTTGCCTTCCTTTATTTGAAGGACCGTCGTCGACACAGAGATGCGGAACGGGAACTCGCGGAGATCAAGAGCCTGGATCCGACCGACAAGCGCCTCCAGGCGGAGTCCCGCATCGGTCAGGCGTATTTGCATGCCCTCAATGGCAATGCGGAACTCGCCCAGCGAATCCTCCAGTCCGATGCCGTCGAATTCGACGAATATCTGACGGGTAGCTGGCGGGAACTCGAACTCGACGTGCGACGGCTCATCAATCGGACTTCCAGTCCCGCCACATAGAACCAATCAAGGGACGGTGGTGCGAATTGCTGATCCCAAGCCACTTTGGTCTGATCAGTCGGGGCGAATCCCGTTCTCATTCGATGCGATCACCGTCGTCAATAGGGCATCGACCGCCCGTTCCGTCTTCTTGCGAATGGACTGTGTGATCATCGGCCCCAGAAACAGCCAGGGAAGGGTCGGCAACAGCGTGATCGCGCCAATGAACGGGAGCCACATCCAGCCAGGAGCAAATGGCACTCCAAACCCAATGCCGAACTGAGCCCCCAGCACCAGTCCCAGACTGGTCCCAAGCACGACGAGCAAAAACAACCCCAGGGCGACGGGGAAGATTCTTAAGAAACGGCCGAGGAATTCCACGCCCCCCAGTTCTGCATCCAGAGCGAGAGTCCCGTCTCGGACTTCCGCAACCAGTTCGGACACTCCGCGAATCGGGTTCTGCCGTGTGCTGTTCAATCCCGGGCCGGCGAATCGCATCCGTTTCGGTTCTTGTTCGACGACGGCAAAGCCATTCGCAGAGAGCGTCTGGAGCAATGGCGTGAATGCGTCCGAGGGTGTTCCGTCGTATGGAATCTCTCGTGTATAGTTCATCGTCTCCGTTTCCTCATGCCATTCATTGAGCGACTCTTCACCCTTTCGGAAGCTTGCCTGATAACGTCTCAAACTCTCCACAGGATCACGAATTTCGAGTGAAACGCCAACTGTTAGATCCTCCCCAAATCCCTCTTCCCGAACTCCGTTTCCCGATTGACCATTTGAATTCCACGCATCAATCGGTTTCAATCAAAGGATGTGCTGCTGCCCGTTTTTTGTCACTTAGGTCCCGTAAGGAGGCGCTCATGTCCACCGCCACGACAACTCCCGAAACGTTTGCCCGTCCCGACGTCCGCTGCACTCAGATTCTGATCAACAATGAATGGCGGGACTCCGTGAGCGGAAAGACGTTTGGCACGTTCCATCCCGCGACGGAAGAAAAGATTGCCGACGTTGCACAGGCCAATGAACAGGATGTTGACCTCGCTGTCAAAGCGGCGAGAAAAGCTTTTGAGGAAGGAGCCTGGGCGAAGATGGATGCCCGCGATCGCGGGAAACTGTTCAATCGCTTGGCCGATCTGATCGAAGAAAACTTTGATGAACTGTGTGCCCTGGAAACCCTCGATAATGGCAAGCCGATCCGCGACGC
>JAGQQQ010000449.1 GCA_020426125.1 Planctomycetaceae bacterium | reverse complement strand
GTGATTCGGCGACGTTCACGATCACCGGTGTCAGCGACAACTTTGTCGACGGCACGGAGACCGTGACGATCACTGCCAGCAAGAGCGGATTCACCAATGGCTTCGATACGGTCAACGTCATCAACGTGGACGTGCCCGCGATTATCCTGTCGATTGATCTGGCGTCCATTAGCGAAAATGGCGGGATCGCGACGGGGACCGTCACACGCAACACCGACACGACGAGCCCGCTGACAGTCACCCTGATGAGCAGCGATACGGGGGAGGCGACGGTGCCCATGAGTGTCGACATCCTCGCGGGGAATGCCTCGGCGACGTTCCCCATTACCGGTGTTCATGACAACATCGTCGATGGGACACAGACCGTCACGGTGACCGGTTCCGCCGCGATGCTCGCCGACGGCACGGATACCGTCGACATTGCCGACATCGATGTTCCCACTCTGACGCTGACAATCGATCTGGCGTCGATCAGCGAAGACGGCGGGACCGCGACGGGGACCGTCACGCGAAACACCGACACGACGAATGCGCTCACGGTGATGTTGATAAGCAGCGACACCGGGGAGGCGATCGTGCCGATGAGCGTCGACATCCCGGCGGGGAAAGCGTCGGCGACGTTCCCCATCACGGGCGTGAACGACAACTTCGTCGACGGCACGGAAACGATCACGATCACCGCCAGTGCCGCGACGTTCATCGATGGGACCGACACTGTGGATGTCACCAACGTCGATGTCCCCACGCTGACGGTCACGATTGACAAAGGCGTGATCAGCGAAGGGGGGGACACCGCAACCGGGACCGTCTCACGGAATACCGATACAACCGCTTCCCTCACCGTGACTTTAACAAGCAGCGACACCGGAGAGGCGATGGTGCCCATGTCGGTGGAAATTCCCGCGGGAAAGGTCTCGGCCACGTTTGCGATCACCGGGGTCAACGACTTCTTTGTCGATGGCGTTCAAACGGTGATTATCACAGCGAGCGCGTCCGACCATCTCAATGGAAGCGAGACGATTGATGTTGCCGATGTCGATGTTCCCATGCTGACATTATCGATTAATGAAGATGCCATTAGCGAAGATGGAGGGACTGCAACAGGCAATATTCTACGGAACACGTTCCCGAGCAACTCGCTAATGGTGACATTAATGAGCAGCGACACGGGAGAGGCCTCAGTCCCCCTATTCGTCGAAATTCCTGCCGGAAAGACCTCCGCCGCGTTCACAATCACGGGTGTGAGCGACTTTTTTATTGACGGAACTCAGACCGTGACCATCACGGCCAGTGCGTTGAGCTTCGCCGATGGAACGGACACGCTCGATATCACCGATGTCAGTGTGCCAGCGCTGATGGTGACACTCGACAAATCATTGATCAGTGAAAATGGGGGAATGGCAACGGGGACGGTGACTCGAAGTACAAGCACCGCCAGTACCCTGACGGTCACGCTGGCGAGTAGCGACTTGACGGAAGCATCAGTCCCAATGACCGTGGTTATTCCAACTGGGCAAGCGTCAGTGACGTTCCCCGTGGCGGCCGTGGATGATTCTTTTGACGATGGGGACCGAAGCTCCGTCATCACCGCCAGCGCGCTCGGCCATGACAGTGGCGAGGCTTCCATCCTGATTATCGATGATGACAATTCTTCGGCTCCAGACGACATTCTTCTGTTCGATGAAACATCCGGGACATTCAAGTTAGGCACCAACACCGGCACGGGGTTCGTCTGGGCTCAAACCGGTGGACTTCCTTCCGACGCCGAGTTTATTGGAGATTTTGATGGCGACGGCGATTTAGACGCCGCGTACTTCAATGCCACCACACTCAACACCAACTTGGTGCGAAACAACGGCGACGGAACGTTCGCACTTCCATCGTTAAGAGGCACAATATCCAAGGGCGCTCCGCTGGATTCCTTCATCGGTGTGGCGGATCTCGAAGGGGACGGCACGGAGGAAATTCTCTATCTGAGACAACATCCCGTCATCACCGAGAATGTTCAAATCTGGAGTAAGTCGCTGCTTCCTGGAGGGGCCGAGGATTTCAAGATCAGCGTAGCTGGCGGATATACGGACTTCGTCATCGGCGACTTCAATGGTGATGGCCGCGATGACGTCGTCGGTTTACGCCCCAATCTGGCGGGAACGCAGGTCAACATCATTCCGTTGTATTCTGTCAATAACGGTGGAAACTTGAGCGTGCTGCTCTCCTCGGGACAGTTCGGAACAAGTCAAGTCTTCTCCCCCCAAGCAGCCGATCTCAACCATGACGGTCGGGACGACTTGGTCGTTCAGCGAGCCGATGGTCAGGTCATTCATGCCACATCGACGGGAAACTCACGCCCCGCGATTGCTGGTGCCCACAATTTCGTGGCCACGCTGAGAGCTCCATCTCTCCCCGAGCCGTCATACCCTTCGGGACTTTTGCTTGGGCGGTTCAGTGACGACACCCTCGTCGATCTAGTGGCAGTTGACGCGAACGGTGACATCCTGTTCGCCGGCACGACCCTCAACCCCAGTTTTCTGAACCCGGTTGTCATCTCGAACAGCCTCGACACATGGGGAACCGGTCCAATTGGCGAGCGCTATGTCGTTGGCGACTTCAACGGTGACGGCTACGACGACCTAGCCGCGCTAGGAACCAACGCCACCATCTTCTTCTCCTCCGGCGACGGCAGCCAGTTTGGAGCCCCCCTGAACTTTGGCCCCATCATCGGCGGTGGAGCAGGGCAGATTGTCACCGTAAAGACGGGATGAAGCGTGATTTCAGAGCAACGCTTACTGGCGCCGGACTTGGTGAATGCTGTACGTCGATCGTAGCAAGTCAAAGGCCGTGGACATTGTTTGGCCAGACCTCGATAACATAGCTCTTCTGGAGGATCGAAAGGTTTCTTGAGGGAATCTCCAAAGGGAAACGCGATGGCCCCCATCTCCAATGGTGATCCGCATGAATACAACTTCTGGGAGACTTCAGCCCGGAGGTCAATCAGGAACCAGGACTTCCCAACGTTTCCTGGACAACCTCTCAGAATCAATGCACTGATGCCTGCGTCCTTCATCCCCCGAGCGAGATTCTGAGATCAACCCTTTTCTCCCGGCACACTCACCCGTTTCCCTGAGAACTCTGTTCTGTCTCATGCAACTTCGAGTCACGTGCGTCAAACTCGTCTCCGAGTCGGCAATTCGTATCACGAGAGTTTCACTTTATCGAAACCAGATCGGAAGGAGCGACATCGCATTTTCCATCACGTTCTCACTATGACACCTTTGGCGCCAAACGAGTGATTCGGAGATGTCGATCGTAATGTGCGGTCGCAACCTGCAGGCCATCGGGATGGAGATCCATGTCTCGAGCCAAGTTCGGCAACTGAAAACGGTGAAAATCCTTTTCAACATCCGGTTTCCAAAACAGAAGATACCCGCCATTGCCACCGCTATTGAGGCCCATGAGCGACCCATCCGGCAGCCACTTCAGCCGCCAGATGACTCCCTGCGTGATTCCTTCGGCGATCAGTTGTTTTTCAACCTCTTGCGTTTCCCAGTGAAACAGGAGCACGAGAGGTTCGTGGACCGCTCCGAGCGGATTCGATGCTTTGTGAAGTCCTCCCGCAGCGACAAATTTTCCATCCGGACTGACGGCGATCGCGAAAATCGTNNGCGTATCCCCCCGAAGTCGACTTGCTGCCCTCCGTTGTATGACGTGAGTGGCTTCGCATCGAAGGTTCGCATGTCAGCACCGGTCGCCACCTCCCATTGTTTGAGGACACCGACTAGGTCTCCCGAGAGAAGAAACTGCCCATTGGGATGGAAGGAAACGCTGTAGATATGTCGTTCATGCCCTTTCATCTCACGGACGAGTGAGCCGTCCTGGATATTCCAAAGTCGAACAACGTTCTCATTCCCCCCACTAGCCAGGAGTGTGCCATCGGGACTGACGTCGAGGCTGCGGATCCACCCCTCGTGCGCCTGGACCGACCGTAAGGGAGTCGGCATATCGGCCCCTGTTTCCCACCAGGTGAGCTTTCCGTCGCAGCCTCCTGAGATTGCCTGCGATCCATCGTTGAGAAAGGCGAGGGCACGAACCCATGTGTCATGCCCGCCAGAACAGTTTGTCTTTGCTCCATCCGTCAGAGCGAAACGCTCAACAATGGCATCTTCCGACCCGGAGAAAACGTAACGCCCCAACGGATCAAATCGACAGGCATTCAGAGGTCGCTCGTGAGGCCACTGGGAGGCGACATGCGCGGACTTCACATCAAAACCGTCTGGAACCATCTCGGTACTCGCATTTGTAGAACGTTGCTCAGGACAATGATTTATTCCGCTTGCGAATCGCTCTCGGGTTCAGCCCTGATATTATGAATGAGAAGTCAGACCGGTACAGCAAAATGAAGAAACGCGGATGAACGCAAAACGAAGTGACTGATTCCGTGTGTCATGTATTCATTGATCTCGGTCCAGGCATTACGTCAGGAGCGCGTCGATGGGCGCCGCCGAGGGATCCGCAATCGGCATGTCGCGACCTCCCACGTTAAAGGAGCCGTGCGAGTCGACGCCGACCGCCTGCAAGTAGGTGTGGAACAGTTTGCCGTGGTCGACTTCTCCGTCTTCCACGGCGGTCCCATTTGCATTGGTTTTGCCATAGACAGTCCCGCGTGGGATCCGGGCACCGCCCAGGCAAACGGACCACGCACGAGACCAGTGATCCCGGCCATAGTACTGATTGATATTGGGCGTTCGCCCAAACTCGGACAACACCACGATGAGCGTGCTGTCGAGCATTCCTCGGTCCGCCAGGTCCGATACAAAGCAGGAAAACGACCGGTCGAACTCTCCGAGCTGTTCAATATGAAAGTTAAAGTTTTCATTGTGAGTGTCGTAGTTGGAGTGGGACAACTGAACGAAAGAAATCCCCTGTTCAAGCAGTCGCCGCGCAAGCAGACAATGTCGACCAAAGTCATGAGTGCCGTATCGTTCGACATCCGAGGCTGGTTCCTTCGACACATCGAAAACATCGCGCTGTCGCATTAGCTGCTGAGCTTGTTCATAAGAGTAAGTAAAGGCCTCTGTGACAGCGGTCCGACGGCGGTCCAGAAATCGTTCGTTCACAAATCGACGAACATCCTGTCGGGACTGATCACTCGCATCGGTGAGGCTCTCTGGCCGGGTGGTATTTTGCGGGGGATTGCCGTTTCCCAATTGGACGCTTGAGAACTTGGGCCCAAGATAAGCCGCTTCATTTCCGCGCCCGCCCCCGCCCCCCGGCGTGATCAAGATATGACCGGGAAGCGAACTGTCTTCGAGAGTCAATGTCTTCGCAGCAACGGCCCCGAGTTGTGGGAAGTCGGAAGCGGGATTTTGGCGTCGTCCCGTCAGCATCATGTAGGCTCCTTTGCCATGGTCGTCCTCACTGGTGTTGACGCCCCGGGCGAGACAAAGATGCTGCATCTGTTGAGCCGTTTTCGGAAGCAGCTCACAAATATGGATTCCCGGGACGGAAGTGGGGATCGCCCGAAACGGCCCCCCGGTGTCAGTCCCCGGCTTGGGATCCCACGTTTCCAACTGGCTCACTCCCCCATGCAGATTGATGACCACAATTCGTTTTTGGTCCGACCGGAGGTGGCTGGCGACCGAGGGGGTCGCGAAAAGTCCGAGCCCATAGGCGACCGTTCCGGTACCAATGGTTCCGAGAAACTGGCGACGAGCGATTCCGTGCTCTTGAGATCGGCAGATGGAACGACGCATGAAAACTTCCGGGGTTGGGGTTCGAGAGGAGAGTTTCAAGAGGGGGCGACATGTGGGATCGTGTTGCACTCTTCTCCCATCGCTCCTCGCGACTCTCTCACCTGACTAATGATTGAAACGGAATTCGGCTGAGTTTAACAGTCCCCAGACCAACTCCTGAGCCGCGACGCTCCTGTCGTCCGAACGCTGAGAAAGGTGTTCCGCTACGTAGGTGGATTCCTCTGGGGTCGGCATCCGGGACAGGATGCCCAGATAGAGTTCCTCCGCCGCAATCGCTGCGTCGGTCTGATTTATGACACGTTCAGTGACATTTCCCCCAGCGGGGGCGACCCAGCTATTGATCGCGCCCTGATTCGCGGCAAAGAGAGCCTGATCGGCCGTGGCAAAGAATTCCCCTTGGGGCTGGCCCGCGGAGGCGGCATAATACGCCCCAAAAAGACCAATGTTGCTTTTCAGCTTATCGTAAACTCGCTGTTCCAGCTCTCGTTGACGAGCGACCACCGCAGCCGAATCGGCTTGCTGCTCCGTGGTCAGTGGTGCGGTCTTATCCAACTCAGCGACTTCGGCCTGCCAGTATCGACCATATACACCTGTCACCTGAAAGACCGACCAGCACAACTGTTCGGGAGACAATGGCTTCAAAGCGGATAAAGTCATGTCGCTTGTTAGCCGACTCTGGACATCAGAGTAGGCCGCTGCCAGAGAGGATTGACGAATCGAGACCTCCGTTTGCGCCGATTCGAGAGCTGACTGAGCTGTGGTCGCCAGTTGTTGACGTCTGGCCTGTTCCGCCCTGACCTTTTCATGCCTCTGCTGCATGGCCGCTAATTTGTTCACTGCCTCTTGTTCCACGGCGATGGCAGTGTTCAATACCTGTTGGGACTCCGAAACCTTCGCCTGCGCTGTTCCATTTCGCTCCGTGAGTTTGGCGACAACATCCCCCAGAACGGCATCCTCGGGGAACTGCTGTCGGGCGATCTCAGCGGATGCTAACGCAGTCGCAATGCTGTTGGCTCCCCGCGATTGTTTCTCATGTTCCATTCTCGCTCTGGTGGCGGCGGTCGATGCAACCGATCGTTCTTCTGTAGCGGATTTCAAATCGATTTCACTGGTATCGACGACCGAAGCATATTCTGCAAGCTGGGCATTCAAAGTCGCGAGTTCGTTACTCTTGGCCGTCAGCGCTTGTTGTGCGACCGAAACGGACTGATCAAGCTCCGAAATCTGGATGATCACTCGTAGCGTCTTAACCTGTTCTTCGATGGCATCCAGCGTTTGCTGGTCTCGTGCGGCTTGTCGACGGGCGGCAACCATCGTGGCTTCCGTTTGAATCATCGCTCCTGTCAACGGCCGCAGTGTTTCAACGTGGCCCTCAACAATCGACCTTTGAGCACTCATCGCTTCCGTTGGCCCAACGAGCGCTGTTTGTTTTTCTTCCACGGTCTTTGCCAGCGTGGCGACTTCGGCGTTGAGTTGATCGGATTTGTTCGCAAACTTCTGAGCGGCCTCGGCCAGTTCCTTGTCTTCGGAAATGGCTTGAACTGCGGCCTGTGCTGCTGTTAAAGCGGCGGCGACCGTGTTGGCGACGTCTTGCTTGGACTGTTGAGCGATCTGGGCGTCGGCGAGAGCCTTTGCCGCTTCATCGACCTTCTTCTTTGCTTCGACATATTGATTCCGGGCGGTGTCGACTTCCCCAGCAACGGGAAACATCTCAGCACTGGCCTGCCGCCACGCTTCGGTGGCATTTGCGTAGGCGTCTTGGGACGTTTTCGAAGCAACCTCCAGAGCCGTTTTCTGTTGTTCCAGATGATCCAGTTCGACCTTGGCCCGAGCGGCTAAAGGCGTAACATCCGCTGGAGAATCAAACGGACGTTGATACACTTTGCTGAGCGCAATTTCTTTCAGAAACGCACGCATATCGAAATTCATCGCGACAAATCTGGTCGCAAGCAATTCCAACAAGGCGGGATCAGTCGGCGGATTGTCGGCATGATGCATGTCCAGGGGTTCAACAAGCCCGCGTCCCAACATGTGAGCCCAGAGCCGATTGGCCATGTTTCGGTTGAACGCTTCATTCGCCCCGGATGTTGCCAATTCAGCGAGTTTTCTGCGCCGACTGAATTTTGGAATGGACTTCACACCGTCAGCCGGAGCGACGTCATATTCTTCCCCAGGAAATGAAAACGGCTCTTCAATGGTCACGCCCGAAGGAAGCCGTGGTCCAGTTCGGTGTTGAGTCCCTTTGATAAAGACGGATTCGAAAGTCAGGTCGGTTCCCGCCTTTTCGGCATAGAGATTGATCTGTTGATCTCCTTCCGATTTGGTGACTTGATATCCCGGAGCAAGAAATGCCAGCAGCCCGTGATAATCCGATTGAAGGTAATCGGAGACAAGGGGATGGTCGTGGCACTGGGCACATTGAAAGTCTTTGCCAAAGAAAATGCGGCCCATGTCGCGAGTCAAGAGATTGGGTTCTGACCCTCGGTCCAATGCAAACCTCGCGGCCGAACGCTGTGCCAGATCGTCTCCGTCGGCCAACAGGATGTCCCTTGCCAGAAGATTCCAGGGTCTGTTTGCCTGAACGGATTTGAGAAGCCAGGCATGCCAGTCATCGGCCGAAACGTTCGTGTACGCCCGACGTTCCATGAGCATCAAATCGAGCATCCACACCAATTGCCGGTCGAATTGGGGCGACGCGAGCAGTCGATCAACCAAAGCGATTCGTTTTTGGGAATCGGAATCTGCCAGAAATGATCTGGTCTCGTCTGCCGTCGGAGGCATCCCGGTTAAGTCGATTGTAACTCGGCGGGCAAACTCCGCATCCGAGCAAAGACCGGGATCCAGACCGGCCACGGGAGTCAAGTGCTGATTGATTAACTCGTGGAGTGCCACTTCCTGGGCAGAGAGACGTCCGACCATCATCAGGCCGAGGAGGAATGTTGGAAGCACTCGGGACGGGGCGAACGCGATCATGCGTTGTTCCCTGTGGGGAGGAGGGGGTGTCCTTCGGGGGGCAAAACTGCGAAGCGGACACCGGGGGAGTTACCAATATGTAGATATCTTTAATTTGCAACTGAGTGACCGTCAAGGATCGGACCCTAACCTTGGTACCGCGAATGGATTGCGGGAAATCCCAAAAACATTCCTCCTCGCAGGAGCGAGAGAGAGCCGACTTAGGAGCAGGCCAAGGGCACCACTGAAAAGTGGGTCTCGCGAGTTACAAGTTCAGCGAGTCCCCCTGACTCGATTCCAGGCCGAAAGAGTAGGTCCATTCAGCCGCATTGGCCGATTTCGCCGAGCGACCTTCACCTTTCCACGGGATGAGCGTTCCGTAAGAAAAACGAGTGATTCCCAGAAACGTCCCAAGGGAATTTCGCGACGACATCTGTTCTTCATGCAGCCATCGACACCTCCATCACACTTGGCAACAGCTGACGCAAATCCCCTGGTGAATTGAGGGCGAGTTTCCATCGATGTTTGCCCACGATCCATGAATCGGCCTGATATCGTAGGCGTTCGCATCAGCGGATGTGGCTGCAAGCTAATTCGCCATCTCTCGGAAACGAAAGGCGAACAGGTCGGCGTCTTTGAGTTCGAAGAGGAGTCGGACCGGCTTGCCTGCCAGCGCCTGAACGTTGCTGTTGTCTTTCCAAACGACTGGTCGGGCGATGGAATCACCGAATACTTCAGCGCAGTCGGCGAGGGAATAGCCTTCGATGGGGGCTCCCGTCTCATCCTGGATCTCCACCCGAATTCTCCCGGCGGCGCTGGTGGAGAAGTTCAGTTCCAACTCAGATCCCGTGAAGGTCACTGGCTTGGTCAGAATCTGGCCCCCGTCAAAGTGAGCCCGCGCGGAGACGAAGCCATCCTGTCGGAGGGTATAACGGCGAACGCTGGTCCCGACCCCTTCCCAGTATCCTTCCGTGGCATACAGCGAGATCTCATCCGCCGCTCCGGGCAAATGCGACTTCGTCTGCAGCATCCCCCAGAAAATGAAGTTGTCCCCGTAAACCCAGGTGTCATTCTGAGCTGGCCCCGGACGAATGAACGCTTCCCCCCAGCGATGAAAGGTCTTCCCATCCCGACTGGTCATAAAGGCGGCATCGGTCACGGTCGTTCCATAACGCGGATGCTGCTTCGCCCGATACTCTCGTTCTTCCAGACCGGGCAACGCCTTCATCGAGGCGGACCAACCCCGGTCATTGTACCGCATCGGAAACCCCATCAGGATGTGCGGCGCGCGATAGTATGGCTGAATCTGATTCGTGTAGAGCGCCTGCTCCTGGGCTTCGGGGTATTCGAGCCATTGGGGTTCCGGAAATGGGCTCAAATCGGGTGAGGCGGCTGTCATAATTCCGCGAACGCCGCCACTAAAACTGCGGTGATATTCGCGATAGACGCCATGAACAGCGTCCCAGAAGATCAGATTTTGGGAGTCAAACGCCCCCTTCGTGACCAGCGGTGTCTTGCTCTTGAGATGGAAATGGAAGCCATCTTCCGACACCAGCAGATAAAGCCCCTTCGGTTTGCTGCCGACAATGACAATCTTGTAAAGCTGGTCCGCCGGACAATCCGGGTTGGTGTCTTTGAAGGTCGCTGTGTGGGCCGGACTGCCACCGATCTCGGCAACCATGGCCGCGTCGAGAATCAAATTGTTCTGTTTGGAACCGTTGAACTCCACGATCCCCAGTTCGGGACGCGTCCAGTGGATGCCGTCTGTACTTTCGGCAACGCAAAGAGTTTCCCAGGAGTTCTTGGCGCTCTCATAGGCTTTCGAGGCGGGGTGGTGTCCGCCACGATAGTACATTCGAAAACCGTCCTCATCCTGAAAGATGCTCTGGTAGGCGCTACCGTTTCCTTCCCAGGGGGCGTCGGTCCGGAAGACCACTTCACGTCGCTGTGGGCGATGCAGTTCGAGTCGGACGTTCTCCATCTTGTCGATCAGAAAATCGTCAACCAACAGTTCACGTCGGTTTCCCAACTCGATGGGCTCCTCCGCCGTGGAGGGGCAAGGCACCGTCAAACAAATCACCGCAACCAGAACCAGTCGCGAGAGTTGGCGAATCATGGAAACACCTTTTCATTCAATCGGGCAAGGCCGCTGGAATCTCAGCCTGAGACAGACAGTTCTTTGGAGTGCGGTGACTCGTCGCCGCTTTCCGTTGTCCCGAATCGATTCTTCCCCGGAACTCTCAATGCCGTCGTGGGGCTGCGTATCGTTTCCGTCGAACAATCAAACGGTCTTCGAGCACGATAAACGGCCCAACCTGGAAAGTACAGCGGCAGGAATCACGGACGAGTTTCCTCCAACAATTCATTCTTCGCGAAACAGAAGAGAAGGGGGAGCGCGGCAAACGACTGTTGTCCCACATCAGGCAATCTGACGCCAGCGATGCTCTTCCCGAACATCTGTGCAACGTGACAAACCGATTCCGCCACTTCCCGATAGTCGGTTCGGAGAACTTGATCGGCAAGCGTCTGATAGCCAATGCCGCGAACTGGAAGCTCCGCCGAGTCAATTGTATCGCCGGTTTGTGCGTAATCATGTATACCCAACATGGGAAAACAGACTGACAGATCACCGGAAAAACAAAATACTGAAAACCCCGACTACACCCAATCCTTGGTTTGCCAATGAGCCGGTTGCGTTGTTGGAGTTGTTGGTTGGTTTGGCGAGGGATTTGTGGAGGCGGTTGACGCTCGGAGTCACTTGCGGGCTCAGCGTTTCGATGCGGCCTGAAGGAAGGTTCGATTCGGCCTGTTCCACGAGCGATTCGAT
>JAGQQQ010000448.1 GCA_020426125.1 Planctomycetaceae bacterium | reverse complement strand
CAAGTGGACTGCTCTACCAAATCCTCAGCAACGTCATTGCCGGAGCCATTTTCTTTGGGATTTCGTGGCTGATCTTTGAGCCGTGCACTCGCAATGAAGTGGAACCGGGAGGGGAATCCGTCTGGTGGAACCGGCTCCGGCACATGGGCCGCAAAGGGAGCCAGCGCCGCGTCTGGAGTTGGCCCGTCGTCTGGAAAGACTTTTATTATGTCGCGGGGGGGCCGACGACAAATATCCTCAAATTCATCGCGTATCTCGTCTTTTTAGGGTTGTTTCTGTTGCTGATTGCCTACGGGCCGGGTGGAATCGATGCAGAGGAAGTGGGGGCGGTGTTTATCTGGTGGTCCGTTGTTTTCCTGGTCATCGAGTCCGCAATTCTGGTGACACGGGTCTATCGGGATGAACTCCAGAAACAGACTTGGCCGACACTCACATTGGTTCCCCTGTCGATCCCGGAACTGGCCTATCACAAACTCGCAGGGGCATTGTTGGCACTGATTCCAGCCGGGCTGTGTCTGGGATTTGGCCTTTTGTGTGTTCTGGAGGATGTTGTTGACGGACTCGGAGAACTGCTCTCCGAGCCGGTGGCGTTGTTTTCGGTCTCCTATTTCCTGCTTCAGATGGCGCTGGGGTATCACCTCGCGACTTGGCTTTCGATCGTCGCCAAATGGGCCATCTGGCCGCTGGCGATTTTTGTTTCCGGATTGATCGTGATCATGGGCAATATCATGCTGATGAGCTGTTTGGCGTTCGCGATGTTTGGGGGGGGCGACAGTTGGGCCGGGTTCATGGTCATTCTTTCGATGGTCTCCTTCGGCGCTGTCATCACGATGCACATCCTGATTGGTCGCAAACTCGCCGAACTGGCCTACGCGGAGTGATCTGATCCCGGGCGCGTTTTCGGGGGGCAATCGGCCTCCTGCGATTTGATCTTCCAAACTGTGGACAAACGGAAGGCTTCGCACCAAACTCACGACTTTTGTTCAACAAGAGTTCTGGCAAATGGACAACGGACTCGCTCCTTTGCGGAAACCATCTCCGCAACCTCCTGACACGATGTCGCAAGAATCTCCTCAACCGATCTTGCAGATTCTCCCAGGTCGGCTGCTGTTCATCGTCGGGAGTGTCGCATTCTTGCTGCTCGTCCAAGCGAGAAATGGGAGCCTTCCTCCCGAACTGCGCGGGCCAATTGTTTCCAATGGCGTCCTCTGGGGATTCGGGTCGATCGCCTGCACCCTGCTGGGGGCGATGGCGATGTGGCAGGCGGAACACCGGAATACCGACTGGTCCCCAAGTGTGCCTGGCCGCCGGTTTGTGACCGTGGTTCTCTACACCCGGAAAGACTGCCCGCTGTGCGACGACGCAGCAGAACTCTTGGGGCATTACTCGCCGTGGCTCCCCCCCTTTGTCGAGGTGGACGTAGACGAACAATCCGAACTCCAGGAGAGCTACGGCCACCGCGTCCCCGTCGTCGAGATCGACGGCCGGCGCCGATTCGAAGGCCGCATCAGCGAACTGCTGCTCAGGCGGCTCATCGAAGGAACCCCTCCCAGGGAACAACTCCGAGTGGCACGCTGAGGAAGGTCCATTCGATGCTGGCATCCCTGATGCGAATTCTGATCCGCCACCAAGGGGACCGAGTCAAGCGAGGATCGGCAGCCGCGATGCAACTCACGTGTTGATCGCTTCGAATCAGAAAAGGATTCAGAATTTCTCCCAAGAAAGGAATTCAGGAGTTCGGCCGTCAGGGGTAGAATGAGAAGTCCCTCGTTTGCCCGGACATTTCGGGGCTGCGAAGCAGGAATCGCCGCCCGGTCGATGGGGGTTCAATGCATGAATTGCGACAATTGAAAGAAAGGCCAGTTGTGTCTCGATCTTCTCACAACTCCCCGAGAATCCCAGCGACCAAGCTTCCCCATCTCCGGAAGAAACTTGGAAAAAAAGCCGTTCTGCCAAGCAAGGGGCAATCAAAAGAAACCCCCAGAAAAGGCCGATAGTCGATGGGTCGCCGCACAAGGAAATCTGTGCCGCCCCTCGGTTCGGACAGAACGTTTAGCCATCAACGGACGTAAATTCTGGGACTTTTTGAGCCCGGGAATTCGCGTTGGATTCACTCCGAAATACGAGGGGTTGGCCCGCACAGAGCCCGATGGACGCTGCGAGATCCTGGAACAACCTCAACCCCATCTTCTCGGCAGCCCCCAAGCGAAAGTGAAGATTCTTCGTCAAGTATCGAAGGGCCTCCTCGTACTCCAGCCCCAAATGTGTGGCCCCTGACCTCGCAATTGTCTCAATCCGCTCAAGTCCGCAGTTTCGAGCCGCGTTCAGTTTCGACTCCAGATTCCCAAGTTCCGTGTCTCTGCGCGTGACCCACATCGCGAAGACAAATGGAAGCCCGGTCCATTCGACCCATTCCTCCCCGAGATCCCAGACCGTTTCGAATTCTTCCTGTGGGGAAAACATCGCCCGATCCCCAATCAATAAAACGGCGTCCGTTGTGGTTGACTCCGCCGAACGCCCAATGGGAAGTTTTTCGAGTTTCGGCCTGACACCGTATCGTTCAAACAGCATGACCTGAACCAGTGCGGCGCTCGTTCGCGATCCCTCGTCGAGGGCCAATGACCGAATCTCGCCAGGATGTACTCGCGAGTAAAGTTTCACGCTCAAAACAGGGCCATGCGTGGCCACACAGGCGTCTGACACGACCTCATAATCCGGATCGGCGAATGCTTCGACCGAGGGAATCAGAGCAACATCCAGGTTTCCCCGAGCGAGATCGTCCGCCAAACGACTGGGGAGATCCAGAATGAGATCTGAGTCCGGACAATGATCCGCCAATCCCTCAAGCAACGGTTTGCTATTCAGGTAACGGACAGCTCCAATCCGGGTTCGCGATCCCGTCCAATCCATGTGTCCACCGCGATTCGTGTCGATCATTTCAGCAACATCCCATGCTTTGACAGGGCAAATTATAAAGGGACAAGCGAACCTCGCAACGACGGGGAGGCGTTCCTCATCCGAGAAAAGCCGCATTGCCGGGTGAATTCTCCCCTGACACATCGATAACCGCGAATTCTCACCGTGTTTCACTGCTATCATCCACGCTTCGATGATATTCTCAATCGACTTAGGCAGGTCTCTGGACCTGTGCCGTGAAATGATTTTGTTCCGCGTGAAATCAGGCATTCCTCACGGGATTTCGTCTGACAAGATGGGGAACGCGGGGCGACTTTTCCGATATTCCAATGGTTGTGGCAGCTGGTTAGCTCTCCGTTCGCGAACGGCGGTCATCCCAGCAAAGCGGCGAGTCGGCCGTTGCTCCAGAACAAATCGAACATGTCGAGGACAGAGATGGCGGAACCGTTGCGTGTGGGCATGATCGGCTTGGGAACTGTCGGGAGCGGAGTTGCGGAGATTTTGTGTGGCCACGCAGAACGTACATCGGGGCGTGCTGGCAGGGAAGTTGTGATTCGTCGGATCGCCATTCGCGATCCCTCAAAGCCGCGCGAGTGCGAAGTCCCTGATGCGAAGGTCACCACGGACTGGAGGGAGGTCGTCGTCGCCGACGACGTCGATGTCGTACTCGAACTGATCGGCGGACTCTCACCCGCAGAGGAGATTGTGGAGACAGCCCTCAAAGCCGGGAAACCTGTCGTGACCGCGAACAAGGCTCTCCTCTGTGAACGGGGGGATCGTTTGTTTCCGCTCGCTCGGGAATTGGGAACGACCATCTCTTTCGAAGCGGCTGTTGCGGGGGGATGTCCGATTATCGCGGCGATTGGGCAGGCGATGACGGGCAACCAGATCACTTCGCTGGCGGCAATTGTGAATGGAACCAGCAACTTCATTCTGACAAAGATGCTCGATGAAGACACTTCTTATGAGGATGCCGTCAGCGAAGCTCAGGCGTGTGGCTATGCCGAGGCGGACCCCTCCATGGATGTGAAAGGGATTGATGCCGCTCAGAAGTTGGGGTTGCTCACGCAGTTGGCGTTTGGCCGTCGCATCACCCCCGATCAATTCCCCGTACAAGGCATTGATGAACTGAGTCTGATGGACCTGAAATTCGCGGATGAACTCGGGTATGCCATCAAGTTACTGGCGACAGCAAAGTTGGTGGACGGCAAACTGGAGATGCACACCCAGCCGACGCTGATTCGACACCATGAACCGCTGGCTCAGGTGTCTGGCCCCTACAACATGATCGAGTTGACCGGAGACGCCGTCGGCAAAACGTGGTTCAGTGCCATGGGAGCCGGGCAGATGGCCACTGCGTCAGCCGTCGTCGCCGACCTGATTGACGTCGCGGTCGGTCGTGCGGCAACGAATTTTCCGCTGTTGAATCTCACGGATCAACCTGACGCATTTCCGCTGCAGGCCGTGGAGGATATCGAACGGCGGTACTACTTTCGGTTCAATGTTGAGGATCGCCCCCACGTGATCGCTGACATTGCGGACATTTTGGGACGTGCGGAGATCAGCTTGGCGTCAGTGATTCAGAAGGAAGTTCAGGAACCGGATGAAGACAGCCCGTATCCGATCGTTCCTTTGGTGTTCATGACGCACCGGACAACCGAGGGACGCCTCCGCTCTGCCGCGAAAGGACTCGATCAACTCGATTGCGTCCGGGGAAGCTGGCTCTGTTTGCCCATCGGAGAATGAGGCGCGAAAAAAGATGCCGGATTCCTGGTGGGATCCGGCATCTTTGAGTTGTCACACATCACATTCGGCTGACACTCTGCAGCTTCGACCAAGTCCGGATTAGTGACCGTGGTGAAGATGGTGGTAGTGATTGCCGTGGTGGTAGTCCCAATGACCGTCCCGATGGTAGATGTATTGGCCGGGCTGATAGTGATAGTGGTTGCCGTGGCGATACAGGCCGCCAGGGACGTAATCGTAGTGACTGGTGTCATGCCAGTCGTAATGGCCACGGTTGTAATTGTACGGCGAGTAGTTGTAGTTGTACCTTTGGGGGGCGTAGTGACCGTGGCCGTAGTGCCCGGTTCCAAAATACACACCGAACCCGCCTGCTTCGGCGGATTGTGGGGTTGCGAGGAAAGTCAAACCCAAAACGGCAACGGCGGCGATCGCGAAAGTTCTCATTGCTCCACTCCTTCTTGAAGACGGCTGCCTGAGAGGGGGCAGCCAACTCGTTGTTTTTCTTGCAGAATTTACAAAACACATTCCGTGCCAAAATCTCCAATTCGAATGCAAGTTGTTGTGTGGAAGTTGTTTGCGATTTGATTCGGAAGAATCGGCAATTCTTGCCGGTGATGCGCAATCGCGAAAATTGACATCACAGTGACGTCAGGTATTGAGGGTTGGTCGAAATCGAGACTTTGGAGTGCGATGTCTCGACTTCGCGCAAATCCACGTTTCTCATGGCATGGATCGGGAGGGTGAGTTTGACGGGCGCCTCGTTTTTTCGAAATCATGGTCCGTTCAACGAGTCGGTGGCGACGAGTCGCCGCAATCTCACGGCTTCGGGGGATTCGCGAAGAGTCGAGAATCGGCAAATCTACCCCAGCGGCACGAAATGATCGGCTATGAATGAATAATGAACCACAGAGATGTTGATCCTTCAGCGAGGATCCGTTTCTTCAGTGAGAGGTGGGACCGCTTCGACTGGTGTTGATCGAATCCTTGTCTCTTGTGGTTCCGGTCTGATTGGGATGGTAGGATGATTCCTCACTTCGCCTTTTCATGACGTGTCATGCCAACTCAGGGGCTGAGATGCCGAATGTCCGTTTCAAGTCCACGATTCACCCTGTCGGAATCGACTTGGGGACGACTTATAGTTGCGTCTCCTACCTGACTCCTCAGGGGCAGCCGGTGACACTTCCGAACTCCTCCGGGGAGATGGCGACTCCATCAATTGTGTTTTTTGTTGGGGACGAAATCATTGTCGGAACGGAGGCTCTCCGCCAGTCCGTGGCCAACCCAGAGCGTGTGATTTCTCAGGCCAAACGTCACATGGGCGACCCCAACAAATGCTGGGTCATTGACGGCCACGTTTATCGGCCCCGCGAGATCAGTTCGTACATTCTTCGGTATCTGCTCGATGCGGCCGAAGACCGGCTGGGACGGATTCATCATGCCGTGATCACCGTTCCCGCCCAGTTCAGTGACCTCCAAAGGCAGGACACGATCGAGGCAGCCTACGCGGCGGGGCTTGACCGAGTGGACATCATCAACGAACCGGTTGCGGCGGCCTTGTGCTACGTTCTCAGCGACGGGGCTTGGTTCGCGGAGATCGCCAATGAGCAAACCATTCTCGTATTTGACTTAGGGGGCGGGACGTTCGATTTGTCGCTCGTCAACTTTCATCGGGACATCGACAAGGTTCAGGTCATTGCTTCCGGGGGCGATCTAAAACTCGGGGGGCTCGACTGGAACCAGGAACTGATCGACTTTGCCTGTGACCAGTTTGTTCGAGAATCGATCAGCGATCCCCGAGTCGATCGGGAAAGCATGCAAGCTTTGGCGATCGAGGTCGAACAAGCGAAACGAAGCCTGAGCGTGCGTCCGCGAACGACGCTCGTCGTCCAACACGATGGTCGTCGAAAGACTTACACGGTGAATCGAGACCACTTTGAGTTGTTAACGCATCCCTTGGTCGAGCGCGCGGAGAAAATCACCCAAGGAATGCTCAAGGCCCACGGCCTGGGCTGGGCCAAGGTGGATTCCTTGCTGGTCACAGGGGGCGCATCACGCATGCCGATGGTCCGCGCGATGCTCCAGCGGATCAGTGGGACGACTCTGAATAACTCGCTGAACCCTGACCAATCCATTTCCCATGGAGCCGCCTACTACGCGGGTATGTTGTTGAGTGGCCAAAAGCTCGAAAAGTCTTCACTCAAGTCGGAAGCGACGGCCCGCTTGGGGGCCATGAAACAACAAAGTGTCAGTGGCCGGGCGCTCGGTCTTCTGATCCGGGACATGGAGCTCAATGAACGACGACCACATTACGTGATCCCCGCAAACACTCCATTGCCTTGCGCCTTTCGACAACGGTTCGGAACAATTGCTGACAATCAGAAGACGGTCTTCCTGCAAATCATCGAGAGTGGAACGAATCCCGAGGATCCGCCTGTTGAAATTGGGGAATGCGCGATCGCCGAACTCCCCGATGATCTTCCTGCGAAGTCCCCTATCGAAGTCACCATGCGGTATACCGATCAAGGCCGGATCGAGGTGACCGCCATTGATGTCACCAGCGGCCAGATCGCGAAGACGACGATTATCCGAGCAACCGAACAGGATTCCGACGGGACCGTCGGAGGAGAGACAAGAACGGTTGCCGATTCTCCGCAAACCGTCGAAGTGTTGGATGATCCCCAGCCGATCCCTGCTCCGCCGGGGGTGTCGCTCGCCAATGCGGCCCCTCCGAAACCAAAGCCGGAACGAGTAACGGCGACTGGATCGACTCAGAAGACCCGACCAAAAGTTCGCCCCACCATCTCGGAAGGGAACTCGCCGACCGTATCGCCTCGCAAGCCGAAGAAGCCGAGACCGACCTCAGTCTCACTCGAAAAGGCCGAGCGTCCCGTGCCTCTTTGCAATCGTTGCGGTGAGCCCCTCAACCATAAGGGACATTGCCCCCGCTGCGAACGCCGCCGCCAACAGTCGGCCGGCAGACCCAAAAACAGTGGCCCCGGGACAGTGGGGGCCAATGTTCCGACGGAACCTCTCGACGGAATCCTCCAAGTCCCCAGCAAACCCAAACCGAAACTGAGAAGAAAATCAGACCAAAGAAAGAACTGAAACTTTTGATCGCTTTGGGGGGCGATCCAACATCTGACATCTCACCGTGCAGAAGTGCGGACACGAAGATTCGCAGTCGTTGCTGGATCGGGACTTCGTCATGCCTTGTGGAGTCATTTCTCCCAGATGGCGTCAGATTCGGATCTTGTTCTTCGACTCGCGTGTTTCCGACGAGATGCCCTGCGAACAATCTCAACTCGTCTCGGGCAGTCTCTCGATGGTGACAGCGTCGTCATCGAGAACCGGCACGGGCTTCGGAGATCGGTGATCGCACGTAGGAATGGGACTTCGGGATTCGCTCCCATTCCGCAGGGGGGCAAGTTGCTGGCGAGTCAGTCACGGAGGACCCCTGCCCAATACCTTGTCTGAGTTCGAGCGTCCGTGTTATTCGCCATGCGGCGTCATCCCGCATCGACAAGTCTCTGGACTTGCCTGCTTCGAACTCCTTGCCTGGCAAACGACGTGCTCACTCGAACGGTTCAAACCGGTTTTGATTGAGGTTCCAAATCTTTTCTGGGTTGAAACATGAGAATTGGCTCCCGTATCAGCCAGATTCCAGGTTCGTCACCAAAGGCTGATTCCGACTTTTGATCTCGAATCCGAAGGAAGTCCTCCGACGACTACGGCAGGATAATTTCGCCACCAACCGTGAAGAC
>JAGQQQ010000447.1 GCA_020426125.1 Planctomycetaceae bacterium | reverse complement strand
AGCCGTGGACGGGAGTCCACGGTCAAGCCGGAGCCGAAACGCCAAGGCCTGGAGGGCCGACACAGCCAATCCTCAACGAAGGCTCTCCCGACCCTTCGGGCCTGCGGTGCGATTGTCGTGGCCAATCCGGAGCCTGCCGGTTCCGGCTGATATTCTGCCGTGCCTCCGGCCCTAAAAGGCGTCTGTGATTCCTGATCAACTTCCCCATCCCTGCTTCTTCAAATCAACAGCGCCAATCTGATCCCCAAGTTCCTCCCGTGCGTTTGCTCCAACAAGTGTTGAAGGAACGACCCACGACCCGCTCGTCGCAGTGGGAGAGGCGAATTCATTGGTCGCCATTCGGTAACGGCTCGGCTTTCCGCAAATGGAAAGCTGAGCCGTTTTCGTTTTTCACGAGTTCAGACTGTCTCGCTAAGAATCTGTTCGAACCGGACTCTCTTGTTTCACGGTGTGCACGGTATCCGCGGCGACATTCGGCACCGTTTGTGTTGTTCCATCCGGCCAATGGATGGTCACGGATTTCACATTCTCTGAGTCGCCGAGACCGATCGTCACAATTCGTTCCCGTTGGGAAATGTAGCTGCACGTGGGCATGACTTGTGTTCGGAGAATGCCGTCCTCAAGTTCCACGACGACTTCCGCACCAATCGCGTCACGATTGGAATCTGAGCCTTCGAGGTCAAACCGCAGCCAGTGGTGTCCCAGGTCCTGATCGTTCCTCAGCAATCTCGGCCGCTGTCCGGTGGCCATGATCAGGACATCGAGATCGCCGTCGTTGTCAATATCGGCACAGGTCGCTCCACGCCCCACGAGCGGTTTGCGGAAATCTTCCGTGAGCAATTCTTCGGGGACGGGAAGAAACTCCGTGTCGGCGGTCGACCCGCAATTCCAGAACAACTGGGGGGACTGTTCATAATGCTGGCTGGGCTGAACCCGGTTGATGTCTTCCTCAAGATGGCCGTTCGACGCGAAGAGATCAAGCCGGCCATCGAGATCATAGTCGAAGAAGAAGACGCCGAATGTCAGTTCCAGTCGCGTGTTCGGCCCGAGTCCGGAGGAGATCGCTTCGTCGACGAACTGCATCGCGCTATTTTGCGAGACATAGAGCGCGGTCATCTCATTTGAGAAATTGCCGATGGCGAGTCCAATCGAATCGTTGTTCCGAAAGTGGGCCGAATCAATGCCCATCGCTCCGCGAGCGGCGCCGTTCATGTCGAAGGCCACCCCGGCAATTGCTCCCATCTCCTGAAAGGTACCATCCTGCTTGTTGTGGAACAAAAAGTTTTGAACGGTGTCATTCGCTACCACGAGATCGAGCCATCCATCGCGATCGAAATCCGCAAACGTCACTCCCAGGGATTTGGCCATGGGGACGTCTGTCGCCGGATTGCGAACTTGAAGACCGGACTGTGCGGTCACGTCGCTGAACTTTCCTTCGCCATCATTTCGAAACAGGTACGGAAACGCCCCTTCAAAATTCTGGGGACGACCATATGCCCGGTCACCGCCGGTCAATTGAAAGTTCTGGGCAAGGTCATAGTCGCGGGACCACTCGATGTAATTGCAGACAAACAGATCGAGATCCCCATCGCGATCGTAGTCGAACCACCCGGCGCTGGTCCCCCAACTCGTGTCGCCGCCAGCGACACCCGCTGTCTCGCTCACATCGGTGAACTTGCCCTCTCCGTCGTTGTGGAACAGCCGATTCGGGCCGACGGCGGTCACATAAACATCGGGGCGACCGTCGTTGTCGTAATCGCCGATCGCAGCGCCCATTCCGTAAAAGGACACGTCCAAACCCGATCCTGCGGTCACATCCTCGAAGTGTCCGGTGCCATCGTTCCGATAAAGAGCCGGCATCGTCTTTCGCCGAGTCTCATCGGGGTCGTCCGGCCATCCCTGCGAATTCACCAGCAGCAGATCCTGATCTCCGTCGTCATCGAAATCGAAGAAGGCACAGCCGCCTCCCATGGTTTCCGGGAGGAGCTTTTGTCCTTGCGCGCCGTTGTTGTGGCTCCAGGTGATCCCTGCTTCTTGAGTGATGTCGGTAAACGGGACCGACGGAATCTCCACTTCTTCAGCGGTCCGAACTTCGACTTTCGCCAGTTCTGTTTCCTGCACTTCCGGTTCGGGTTCCGGTTGGAATAGGAAGTACGCAATCCCTCCGGCGCTCACCATCAGCACGATCAGCACCACCGCCGACCAACGGAGGGCGAGGCCGACGATGGCGTCGTCCCGCTCGACCTCGTCAATAAGTTCATCATGTTCCCTGGACTCGCTCATTCGGCACCCCCTTCACGTGGACTGACGGACTCGCGGGATTGGCTGACGGTGTCCGACTCCGTCGTCGGCTTCGATCCCGGTTCCCGCAATTCGTATTTTAAGATCGCCTCCGCCGCTTGATTCGCGGCGGGATACTTCTCGCGTGCTAAACGGACGGCTCGGCCTTGGGCATTGTCGTCAGGTTTATAGCGCTGATGCAGTGCCTGGTGCCGAGCGCTTGCTTCCTCGTTCCCCAACTCCGCATGGAGGAGTTGAAGATTGAAGTGGGCCGTGACATTCTCCGAATCGATGAGCAGGGTCTTCTCAAACTCTTCAATGGCTTCCTGCCAGAGGGCCTCTGCTTCCTCGGATTTTCCCTGACGGGCACGGAGCCGACCGAGATCGAACAGGGTCTGCCCCAACAGATTGAGGACTTCGTAGTCCTTGCTGAAATCGAAGTTCTTCGCGAGCGAGGCTTGGGTTTGATCGTATAGGGCACTCCGCAGGTTGTTAATGGCTTCTGGAAGCCGCCCCTGTTGACGATTCACCACGCCGCTCAACCAAGCCCACGTCCAGCGAGGAAATCCCTCTTGATCACGGTATTCATCAGCGCGCTGTAGCGCCGCGACCGCCTCATCCAAGCGACCTTCCCGTTCGTACACACGGGCAAGATTCAAAGGACCATCCCAGCGGTCCAGGTCTTCCACTTCGAGGAAAGCCTCCTCCGCTTGGCGGAGTTCGGCCTTGCCTTTCAAGAGTTGGCCGATGCCATAGTCATTCCACCGCTGCCATTCGGGGAACCCCTCAATCGGTGGGTTTTCAACGGTCGAGTCGACACCTTGAACCGGAAAGACGACTCGGTCAGTCGCCAAGGTCACAATGGGGAGGTTGTTCTCATACCGCTTCCCCGGCTCGTGACCACGGATCGTTCGCCCATGCTTCTCATTCGCCTTCGCGACAAGATACATGTAACGCTGGTCAAACTTTCGATATAGGAGTTTCACCTCGACTTCGACCGGCGCTGACAACGATTCGGGAAGGTCCAGTTCATAGTGCACCGTCTGGCCTGCTCCGGGGGGAATCTGGTGGTTATAAAGCGGCGTAAAAATGTCCTGGGCGTTTCGTCGGTCAATGCGGTTGCCATCCTTATCCAGCATGAACACGTTGACAAAGTGCGCCCAAGGATCGACTTCATTCCCTTTCTGTTCATTCAATTGTCCGCTGACTCCGAGGATCTGGTCACCGGACTTGGCGGTGACTTCCAGCCAGACTTCATTGGAGTCGACAGTTCCCTGCGTAAAGAGATGGCCCATCTTCATGGTCCGAATCACAGTTTCCAGAAGATACGTTTCTCCCGGTGTCAGCGTGGGAACCTCGGGGCGGAGTGGGGCGGTGAGTGAGCCGTCGATTTGGCCCTGTTCTCGAATCCCGAAAAGGTCGACTCGCATCACACCCTTCAAGTAGTCGCGATGGACCTCGACAAGGTCCTGGCGGTCGCGAAGCCATGCGATTCCCGTATTTGCGGATGGAAACAGATGGTCATGCACGCTCAGCTCAGAGGCCCCCGCGAATAGCTTCGCCCCAAAGTCCTCCGACGGCTTGAGAGGCATGTGGCAACCGTTGCAATTGGTCTCGGCTTTGGGGGGATAGTAGAAACTTCGGATGCCATGCCCTGAGACTCCGCTTAACAGATAGGCATCATAATGGTTCTGGCCGCGCAGAAACTCTTTGTACTTGGTCAGTTCCTGAGGCAAGTGCACCTTATGACAGGTTGAGCAAAACTCGGCCGACTTATGGAACGGCTTTAAGAATGTCTTTTTATGAAACGAGGGTTTCGCTTTCACGAGTTGATTGTTGACCCATTGCAGCATGGGATTGTCACTGAAGGCAAAGGGGTAATGCATTGGCTGTTCAATTGTGTAATCCGCATTTCCTTTGTTGCTGTTCACGTTCGTGATTGCATGGCAGACGGTGCAGGTGATGCCGGCATGCGCGGTCGGATGGTGCATCGTGTCAAACTTCGGGTCGTCAAATGCTCCACTGAAAAACGGCACAGGGTCATGGCACCCCGCGCACCACCGGGAGGCCTGGACGTTTCCGTCCCGCTGCATGGAGACTTCGCGAGTTTCCATCACACTGGCGAAGTATGGCTCGTTATTGAAAGAGCTAAATCGATGCACGCTGTCGGACCATTGGGAGTGAACATCTTCATGACAGCGTTTGCAGTAATCATCATTCATCAATGTCTCGGCCGGGATAAAGTCGCCGGTGGCCGTTCTTGCCAGGGACGGTTCAAAATACTTGGCACCTGAAGCGGGGCCCGTGGCGTACCACTGCCGGGGATCCTGCGAGTGCAAGGCGACCATGGCGACGACGACCGCCGTGACAAAGCCTGCATAGCCGAGGCCAATCTTCCATTTGATGCGTGGTCCTGCCAGACGATGAAGCAGATACAGCCAGACGGCGGCAATCGGTCCAAGGACGTGGAGCCAGTAGACCGTACTGCGGACCATCGGTTGCCTTAAATCGAATCCTCCGACACGTGTCAGTCCAAGTCCTGTGATGAGGACGATGACTCCGATGACGAACAGGGCATACCCGATCTTGACGGCCCGGCGATTCTTGCGACCCATCGTGTTTCGCATGTGAATGATGCAGAACACGAGAAACGGGACCAAAAAGATCAGTCCGAGAATCAAATGCCCCAGGAACATGTACTGATAAAAGTAGTCCTGATAAGTCTCACCTGAGGACCACTCCAGAAAGGTGATCGCTGCGAGATACGCGGCGTTCGCCCCCAACAATCCGAGGAGAACAAAAATGAAATGCAGCAGCTTACGGAGCCGAGGCCCTACGGCGCGTCGCACCACGCGCTTCGGGGGTTCGCTCGGCACAATCGTCGAGGTGACGGCATTGTCAGACATAGAAAGGTGACCTGAGAAAATGAATGAATGTGAAAAGAGAAATCGGTGAACCTCACGCGAGAAGAGGCGCGATTCGCAAACCACAGAGCCCCGCGCATCACTGCCAGGGTCGATAGAGACTTCGAGAAAAGACATGCGTGCGATTCAGCCGACACGCAAAGAGTCGAGCCTCGTCCGGCTCACTCCCGCGGAACTCCAAATGCCGCAAATCGCTTCGTCCCACTTCTCATGCTCCTACTGTCAGGTCAGCAGCAGGGAGGGCGTTCAATGGCCGTGGGGTAGCCGGAAAGCGGGCCGGCGTCGAAAAGAGAGACAGATGTTCGAGTACCTTGAGACCCAAGCGTCATCGTCTTCAGAAACATTGCCGCGACATCGTGCGAGCGAAACTCGATCCGCACCGGCAAGGGAGCCGAAGGAGCATACGGAGCTTGACGACAACCCGGTCCATCGCAGGGAGACTGGGGCTGTGGCTTGCGATGCCTCGTTGCCGATGTCCCCGAATCCCTGACAGCATCAGGCGTGGGCAAATGGGAACTCATCGTCGCGGAGGGGTCTGCCAGCCAGTCGCCACAACTCGCGTGGGCAGTCCGGACCATCACCGCCTCCCAGCTCCAAAGAGCCAAGCAAAGGATCAGTGATGTGCGGAGGACTTTCGACATGCCTTTCAGCTATGTTCACACAAACGAGTTGAGTTGCCAAGTGAGAAATTCTGTGTTTGGGCAACTTTGCGTGTTGGAATTGCCTTGCTTCCGGCCGATCTCATGCTTCCGGGGACTTCGGCGGCTTCTGTTGCTGATCGCGAATTTCTCCAAGAGAGGCATGGCCCGATTCCGTCTTGATCCGCACCGGAGAAATCCCGCGTCGGAGGACTGTCCGCATGTCGTCGAGCGGCGGTTCCTGGTTCGTGAAGTATTTGAACTGTGCCGCTGCCTGTCGGACAAACATCTCCAGTCCGCTGACGCAATGGCATCCCCGCTCCCGGGCTTGCTTCAAAAACAACGTGTTTTCCGGGTTGTAGATCGTGTCGAAAACGACCATCGTTTCCCGGAACCAGTGTTCTTCGTAAGGCGATGCGTTCATGTTCGGGGACATGCCCATCGGAGTGCAGTTGACCAGGATGTCAGATTGAACAGCCCCGCGATTGGCCCATGTCACAAAATGGCATCGCAGCTCCTCCGCGAGTTTGGCGCCCCGATCCTTGGTTCGGTTTGTGACCGTCACCGCCGCCCCTTCTCGAGCACATCCCAACCCAATCGCCCGAGCCACACCCCCGGCCCCAAGGAGCAGCACACGTTGGCCATTCAGCGACGTCTCCTCTTTGGATTCCAGTCCGAGCTGAATTGCCGCCAAGGCCGCGTCATAGTCGGTATTCGCTGCGCACCAGCGATTCTCGGAGTCCTTGAACAGGGTATTCGCGGCGCCAATCTGCCGGGACGCCTCATCCGCCACGTTGGCAAACTTCAGGGCCGCCTCCTTGTGAGGGATTGTGACGCTGTACCCACGCGCCCCCAATTTCTCGTACGCTCGCAGGCCGTCTTCGAACTCTTCCGGGGGGATCCGCATCGGCAGGTACACGGCATTCAGGCCCAGTTTGCGAAAGGCCGCGTTGTGCAACAACGGGCTCCAGCTATGCCCGATCGGGTCGCCGACGACTCCGAAGACCGCAGTGTTCTCGTTGATCTCGTCAAACCGGTAGAGCTTCTTGGTCTCCTCAAAGGAGAGTTGCCCGGGAGCCATCACTCGTTCGGAACTAAATGTCGCGTAAGTAAAGGGAGCCCCAAACTTGCCACACAGAATCCGGCTGACGACCCCCATCTCCCCCATACAAAACCCAATCGTGGGGACCTTCGCGTTCTTGACCAACTCCAGCATACGGACATTGTCTAGCGGCGAGTTCGCCATGGTCACGATCTTGACGATGTCGGGATCGAGTTGGCACAGCCGCTCGTGAATCTCTTCCAAGTCGTCGGGGGTTTGGCGGAAGTCATGGTGGCTGACGATCCGTTTGGTCTTGCCGTAGCGACGGGTGACCTTCGCGGTGTCTTCCTCCAAGTCGACGTATTCGGCCCCGTCGATGATCGCCTGACGGAGCAACGACGTTCGTTTGTCCTCAGGCCCGC
>JAGQQQ010000446.1 GCA_020426125.1 Planctomycetaceae bacterium | reverse complement strand
CACGGCTCTGTGAGCCGTGCGAATGTCGAAGCGGGGTCCATTGTGAACTCGGCACGGCTGACACAGCCGTGGCACCTAACAAAGAGTCACCCAGGGCACCCAGCCGCCGGACATCCCTCGGGAGGGGCGGCCAGGTTCAATTCCCCTTCTTACCCAGCGAAGGATGCGGCGCCGCGACTCCGGGGAGGCGGTCGCCGGTGTCCCGGTCGAAGCCGTCGGGGGTGAGATTGTCGACGCCGGGGAATGTGTCGTCCGTTTCTTGTTGCCAGTCTTTCAACAGTGTGCGGTGCTGCTGGATGACCTCGGCGTAGGCTTCATTCTCCGCGAGGTTGTGGAGGCAGTGGGGATCGACCGTCACATCGTAGAGTTCCTCAGACGGCTGATACGCGAGGAAGATGGTCGCCTGATGCTTCGCGAGTTCCCCAGCTGCGTAGAGCCGTTTCATCTCGTCGTAGGTTGGAGAGCGTACGGCATCCGCAGGCGGGGTGCGGGGAAGGGCGTCGGTCCAGTTGTGCACGTAACGGAATCGGTCCGTCACCACACTCCGCTCGAAAGCTCGGTAGTCATGCCAGTTGTGCTCGGAGTAGGCCCCGTCGCGGTGCCCCTGACGGGGATCTTTCAGCACGGCGGCAAAACTGCGTCCTTGAGATGAAGGCAACGGAGAAAGCCCGGCCACGTCCAGGACAGTGTTGGCAATGTCGACGGTGCTCACGATCGCATTGGAGACGTTTCCGCCATCGGAAATGAGCGGTGGGAAGCGCACCACCAAAGGGGTTTTGACGCCATCTTCGTAGACCGTTGTCTTGCAACGGGGGAAGGGGCGGCCGTTGTCGCTGATGACCATGATCAGGGTGTTGTCGAGGACGCCTTGAGCTTCGAGTTCTTCGCGGACAAGTCCGATGTACTCATCGAAACGGGCAATCTCATCGTAGTACAACGCCAGATCCCCGCGGACGTCGGGCGTGTCCGGGAAGATGGGCGGGACCACAACATCCGCGTTCGTGTGGGGAGGATCGACGGCTCCCGGTTGATAGCCACGGTGCGGATCGGTCGCTGCCAGCCAGAGGAAGAATGGTTTGTCTTTCGGCCGATCTTGGAGCACGGAAACCCAGTGTTCTTCGCCCCCAGGGCCGCCGCCTTGCTTGACGAGATCCACCTGGCTTTCGGCCGCCTTGCCCAGATGCCACTTCCCGACGGAGGCCGTATAGTAGCCGGCCTTCCGAAGCGGAGTTGTGAACAGGGTCTGCGATTCGGGGAGCGGGAGATGGAGTTCGCCCGCGCCGGTGGAGTGCGGATAACGGCCTGTGAGCGTCGAGCACCGGCTCGGACTGCACGAGGAGCAGGTGAGATAGGCTCGATCAAATCGGAGACCTTCGGCCGCGAGACGGTCGATGTTCGGCGTGTGAATGTGAGGATGGCCATACGCTCCGCAGTCGTCCCAGGCCATGTCATCGGCGATGAAAATGATGACGTTGGGGGACGCGGCGCGAGTCTGGGAGACGCCGACTCCCGGCGTGCCGATCAACATCGTGACGGCGGCTATGGCGGAGAAGAATTTCGACCACATGGAATAGGTCCTTGATTCGAATGACCGAGTTTGTCTGGGTGGAGTTCCCGATTCTTGATGGAAATGGGCGGCGGGACAACCGTGTGAAGCTTGGGGCACAAGTTGCCGCGACGCAAGAATTCGGGCAGTTTTCCCCTGTCCCCCTGCGAATTCCTGAGGAGAATCAAGAAGGAAGTCCGTTTTAGGGACTGGATCCAATTCCCCCAATTGTCCGGGTTGAGAGTCAAACCGCGGAAAAGAGAAGGGAGTGCCAACTCCCGGGAGTTGTCGACTCCGAAGAAATGCCGGACAATATCGGGAATCCCATTTTTCACGCCGATCGGACGTCACCATGGTCAATCTGCCCGAACTTCTGTCTCGTTTTCAGGAAGAGATTGGCCAGCGAATACAGCAGGAAGAGGCCCTTCAAAACGCGACCTACGGCACCGACACCGGAGAAACCGAACTTCGCGCCGAACTCACCCGATTGCAGGCGGAGAAGTCCACCGAACTGGAAGCGATTGAACAACGGTTTCAGGAAAAGCTGAGCGCCGAAACAGCGGAACTCGATCGGCGGATCGACGAGGAGCAACGACGTCATCAGTCGGTGGTCGATTCCATTGAACGGGAAGCCGCCCAGGCCACCGCCGAAATCGAGCAACAGAAGGAAAGCAGCCAATGGGTCGTTGAGTCGATTCTTGATGACACGGCCGATGACAGCCCCGTGCGGGAATTTGAAAAGTTTAAGTCGACGCTGAACAAGTGCCGAGAGGACCAGATTGCCCAATGGAACGATGTCGACACGGCCGTCAAACAGGAGGCGGAAGATCGGAACTGGATGGGCCAGACCCCTGCGGAACCCGAACTGAACGTCGACAACATCGACGCCGCGCAGGTGAAGTTTTCGGAGTCCGTTGGCTCGATTCGTGCGGATCTGAAGCGGCTGCAATCGTTGTGGTTGCCGAAGCTGTTCGAAGGCTTTCGCTCGCTGGGGTTGTTAGGGGCTTTGGCGTTGGTGGTGTTCGTGCCGGTAGTGCTGCTGGTGAGCCCGTCGATCTTTGGAATCGAAGGGGGGGCGATGCAACCGGCGTGGCTGGGAATTGCCTTCGGCGTCGCCGTCATCTCCAGCGGAATTTTTTGTCTGTTGTTGTACACCCTCGGATCAATGCAACAGTCGGACCTGCTGCGAGAGTTGCACGAGACCCGTTCCGAAGCGTACTGGGCTCACCAATACTGGTTGAAGTTCGCCAAGGAACGGCTGGAAACTCAGCAGAAACGGTTTGAAGGGGAGCAGCGAAAAGTCCAACAGCAACGGAACACCGCACTCAAACGTTACAACTCCGCCCACACCGCCCGGCTGCGTGAGATCGAATCGACCAAGCTGACCAAACTTCGCGAAGAGGACCATCTGCATCAGTCGCAGGCGTCCGAATTGCAGCAGGCTCGGGAGAGTCGAGTCGCTGAACTCCAGGCCACGCACGGACAGCATGTGGGGCAGGCCACTACGAATTGGGACGAGCAGATCACGGCGATTGAGTCGCAGTTGTCGACCCACACCAGTGGCCGCCAGCGAAGTCTCACGGAGCAATGGGCCTCGCTGAAATCGCGATGGGAACAGGCCTGCCGTTCCCTGGAGACGGACGTCGCCTCGCTCAAAGATCGGAACGAGCAGTCATTCCGTCCCTGGCCCGAACTTGCTGGGGGGGAGTGGCGAGTTCCCGTCGAGATTCCGAACTCGCTGCGAGTGGGAGATCTGCCGATTGATCTGACCGACTGGCCGGGGGCCGTCTCGCAAGATGTGCGGCTCTCCCCCCGAACGACACAGTTCGAGATCCCGTTTCTGGCCAAGTTTCCGGAGCAGACATCGTTGCTGTTCCGGTCCCCCCAACCCGAAGCCCGTCAGCAGGCGATTCAGGCGTTGCAGGCGCTGATGCTGCGGTTATTGACAACCATTCCTCCCGGGAAGTTGCGGTTCACGATGATTGATCCCGTGAGCCTGGGGGAAAGTTTCAGCGGGTTCATGCATCTCGCGGACTTTGATGAACTGCTGGTGACGAACCGCATCTGGACGGAGACCAACCAAATCGAAGCCCGCTTGGCGGATCTCACGGAGCATATGGAAAACGTCTTCCAGAAATATCTTCGCAACGAATTTCAGACGATCGAAGAGTACAACGTCTCCGCTGGGGAAGTGGCCGAGCCGTATCACATTCTGGTGATCAGCGACTTCCCCGCGAAATTCAGCGAGATCGCGGGTCGTCGATTGATCAGCATCATCAACAGTGGGCCGCGTTGCGGGGTCTACACGTTGATGAACATGGATCCCACCAAGCCGCTGCCCAACAATTTCGACCTGAAGGACATCTTGCCGAGCATGCAGTCGTTCAGTTGGAAGGACGACGGCTTTCACCCAGACCAACCGGAGACGTCCGCCTTTCGCCTGCAAACGGACACTCCGCCTCCACCGGATCAATTCACGGAGATCGTCAAAACCGTCGGGGCCGCCTCGAAAGACGCGCGTCGGGTGGAAGTCTCCTTCGATCGTGTTACTCCCGAATTCAAAGATGTCTGGCAAGGGGACAGCAGGTATGAAATCGAAGTCCCACTGGGCCGAGCCGGAGCAACGAAGCTGCAGACGATGAAACTCGGCAAGGGGACTTCTCAGCACATGCTCGTCGCGGGGAAGACCGGCTCCGGAAAGTCGAC
>JAGQQQ010000445.1 GCA_020426125.1 Planctomycetaceae bacterium | reverse complement strand
ATGTGAATCGCTCCCAGGATTTCATCATCCAGGAGCGAGACCGTCCATTCCTCGCCAGGGATCGCCCGTTCGGCGAGGCCTTCTTCCGAATAGGACAACGCTCGCTCACAGGCGATCGGCAGTTCCGCCCGTTCTCGAACGATTGTGACCCCCAAGCTCGATCCTTGCGCCACAGGCTTGATGGCAACGGGAAAGCCCAACTGCCGGGCAATTCGATCACAGATCGGTTGTGTCACTTCTCGGATGGGGATCCATGGCGGAGTTGGTAAGCCAGCCTGTTGAAACCGGACTTTCGCCGAGACCTTGTGGAAGGCTAACGCCGAGGACTCGGCATCGCTCCCGGTGTAAGGCACCCCCAGAGAGTCGAGTTGTCGTTGGATGACGCCATCTTCGCCGACGGTGCCATGTAACGCGAGGAACGCCACGTCAAACCGATTCCAATCCACTTCACGGACTGGTTGATAGAGTGGATCAATCGCACGCACGAGATGCCCCCGGCCGTGGAGAGCTGCGATGACAGCGGCACCAGACTGCAGGCTGATCTCACGCTCTGCCGACGTTCCCCCGCAAACGACGGCCACTCGCCAATTCCGGTCAGAAGATGTTACGGGATCGAGGAAGTGAGGCGAACGCATGCGGAGTCCTTTCCGGAGTAACTGGGGGGCATGTTAAGTCAGAAAGGGAAAAGAGGAAAAGATGAGGTGTCCCAGGGGCGATTGGGTCCCCACGTCTTCAGAATTCTCCGGGGGCGAATCGACCGATAGACCGATACGATCGTGGACGTTTCATCAGGCCCAGCCGGTGATCGCGGTCGGCTGATGGGGGGCCGCGGTCGCCACCTCGACACGTTGATTCAGCTCTGTCAGCTTGGATTTCGCTTCACGTTGCGCCAGGCGAGGAGTATTGCATTCCCGGCTGAGATGTAGTTGGACCAGTTTTTTCAGACGTCCCGATGCGGAGGCCCGGATCACGGCTGACAACAATTCGCAGGCCTGGCCATTCGAAAGGTGCCCTTTGTCACCGAGAACCCGCTCGATAAGAAATGGGGGCCGACGGCTCACCCGTTGCATGGGAACGTCGTGGTTGAACTCCAGAGCCAAAAGGTCGGCATCCACCAGATAGGGCAGCAAGTCCTCTGTCCAGGTTCCCAGATCAGCCGCATAGGCGACCGCCCAGCCTGGGGAGAACAGCGAACCTTCCCTTTCAATGCGAAATCCCAGCGTCGGACCAGAATCGTGGGAAACTTCAAATGGGGTCATCTGACCGTCGAAGGGGAGACGATTCCGTTCCCCCGCTCGGTACTTTCGAACTAATCCAGACTCTTCGATCTGGCGAAACGCATCGGACCGGTTGCGGAGGTCAGTCGCGTGCCTCGGGTGGCAGTAAAACGGGATTTCGAACCGGGCAAGCTTTGCCAGTGTGTTTTCTCGCCAGTGGTCCCCGTGCGTATGGGTCAGAAGGACACCATCGAGATCGGCCCAACCGCAGCCAATGTCGCGAATCCGATTTTGAATCTGCCGCGGCCCAAGCCCGGCATCAATCAGAAGATTGGCGTCATCGTACTGTAGCAGAGTCGCGTTACCGGAACTGCCGCTGCCGAGGACAGTCATTCGGGGCCGCATAGTAACTCCATTTCACGGATTCGACTCTGCCTCATCTTGATGGACTCGGGATCCCCGAATGTCATCGGGCGCACTTCCTTAAGTCCATCTCGATCAGGACACGGAGGCACACGGATCAAGATGCAACAGGATCGAAACTCCTGGGGAAAAGTTCAACCGATTGGAAATATGGGCGAACCCGGCCTCCGATGCGTTTGTCCCTTCTTAGCGGACTCGATGGAGCCCTGGTCCGCGGCTTCCCTCCCCATTCGAGGAGACTTCCATGAACGCTTTCGAACCCATCTCTGCCTGAACAGTCACTTCAGTAGACGGAATGGCCCTGAGGAGTTGGCCAGGGAGGTGAAAGACCGCATCGGTCTCTTTCCCTCTGCGTGCGAGCCTCTTAGCTGACGTCGACCGGAAGTGGCGCTCTCTCGAACCGCGACCCGCTGGTCGCCGACGGGTGTGTTTGTACGCCCGAACTGCTCCTTTTTCACATTTCGAGAGAAAAATGTCTCATCAAAACAGACGAGAAATCAATCTGCGCTCGTTGTGCGCGGAATGGCATGAAGGCGACGGGGTCGATCCCCGTGAAGATATGCGACCTGGACGACGACGCACCAAACTTGATCGAAAAACACAGCAACTTTCCCGACAGATTCAACGGACACTCGATCAGGTGTTGTCTGGCGAAGTCGCCGACGAGTTTTTGAATGGTCTGCGAGTGGTTTCGATGGTCCCCATCGCGGGAGGTTCCCGGTTCCTCGTGACACTGGAGTCCGATCGCCCCATCGAACAGGTGTCGGTCTCCGAGATCGAGAAACGCCTCGACGGTTGGAAAGGGACCCTTCGTCGGGAAGTCGCCAGGAGCATCCATCGCAGAAAAACGCCGGAATTGGAATTTCGGATCATCCCCAGACTCCCAGAGAATCAGGAACCGCCTTATGGATCATGACAACATCTGTCCCATGGCGTCCTGGCTCGTGGAACCTTTACCCCAGGAGGTTCATCGTTCCGTCCAGCGAATCCGACGAGCGGAGGATGTCTGCCGTGTGGCCTTGATGCCGGACGCCCATCTCGCGGAGACGGTTTGCGTCGGAATGGTCATCGCCACTCGGGAACTCATTTATCCCGAGGCAGTTGGGCGAGATATCGGCTGTGGGATGGCGGCACTTGCGTGGCATTCCGACGATTCCCTGTTCGATTCAGAACGGTTCGCCAGGGCTCTGTTGCGGCGGATCCGGGAGGGGATTCCCATTCTCAAGCATCGCAGGCATCGAGAACTCCCGAACGAAATTCCAGCGCAGGGGCTGAGTCATCAACGATTGAGAAACGCCGCGAATCGGGACGGCGCCATGCAATTGGGAACACTTGGACGCGGAAACCATTTCCTGGAGTTCCAGACGGACCAACAAGGCCGTCTCTGGTCACTGGTTCACAGTGGCTCCCGGGGCATGGGACCGTTGATCACGCAGCATCATCTGGAGTCTTGCTCCATCCGTTCAGCGGGGATACGCGGCGTGCTCGCTGAATCGGAGGAGGGGCAAGCCTACCTCCAGGATGCCGACTGGGCGCGACGTTATGCCAGGGCAAGTCGACTGGCGATGCTCCGTGTGGTGGGAGAGATCCTTGCGACAGGCTTCTCCATTGCGGCCGATTGGAATTCCCTCATTCACTCGGATCACAACCACGTGCAAATGGAGGAACACTTCGCTGAAAGGTGTTGGGTTCACCGCAAGGGAGCCCAATCGGCACGCGAGGAGGAATCTGGAGTGATTCCCGGATCGATGGGGACGACGACATACCACATCCGCGGACGGGGAGTTGCCCCATCGCTCATGTCCTGCTCGCATGGGGCCGGGAGACGACTCAGCCGAGAGCGGGCACGCAAATCCATCCGAACTCGCGATCTCCTACAAGAGATGAGGAAGGTCCATTTCGATCCATCCATGGCAGATCGATACCGGGAAGAATCACCGGGAGCCTACAAAGACATCCGGCGCGTCATGCGCGCCCAGAAAGATTTGGTGAGAATCGAAAACACGCTACAACCTCGACTGGTCTTCAAAGGTGGAAATATTCGCCATACCCGTGGCTGACTCATGAGAATGCGTTTGTTGGCAACCGGGGATCCCGAGCCATTCATGAAGCAATTACTAAGGCAACCGGGGACAAGTCACTCAAAGTTTTTGTTCGCGTAGCGATCGTACGTGACGGACTTCCAAACGGCATAGGCCGTCGTGCCCATGATCGCGATGGCCGGCCCCGCGATCAACGCAGCTTTCGGCAACTCCCGTCGATCGATTTCCGCTTCGCTTTCCATGTCGTCATCCAATCGGTTGATCGCGTCTTCGAGCATCCGCATCCGGTCTTCCGGAATCGTTTCAGTCTCGCCAGCAGGCGTTGATTCAAGTTGAAGTTGCTTTTGATCCTCAACAACGGCTTTGATCAACTCCTCATCATCCTGGATAACATATTCGTCGAGTCCCTTGTGAGTTCTTGCGGCGTGTAGCAAACCAACGATGGTCTCGGCACTTCTCCACTCCTCGTCGTCGCTCCGACGTACCAGTCCATCCTCCGCCAGTTGCCCGTCATGAATCAGGAACGCCACGTCCTGGAAACTGATTGGACCGCGTTCATGATCGCCGATTTTCGCAAACCACTGATTCGTCATGGGAGCACAACGTGGGGAAGAACCGATCATCGATGGGGGAAGCAATCGGACAAGGGGCAATCGACGGGTTTCTTGCAACTCTCGTTTCCATGAGCGCTGAGACAGAATACTCCCAGAGCGTAGCAGCGTTGTGTTAGGGCAACGTGAAGTTTCAAAACGCGATGGAGAATTTCCCGAAACTGTTCAATCGGCGCGTGCTGTTGTTTGGATGTCTGGATGAAAGAACTCGTGACACCGGCAGCGCAACCTTTCGCCTTGGGGGCAAGGGGAGAACAGCATGCGAACAACAGTCATTATCCCGCAATTCGGCCGGAGTGAATTGTCGGTCCAAGCGGTCAGTACATTTCAATCGTTTCACCAAAAGGATTCGGCTGAGGTTCTGATCGTGGATGACGGCAGCGAAAGCTCCCATCTGAAAACCCTGCAATCGATGCTTAACGGGAATGTTCGAATTTTGGCTCAAAGGCGTCGTCGAGGCGTCACGGCAGCTTGGAATCTCGCGGCCCAGAATTCGCAAACCGAATTCCTCGTCTTCCTGAACAATGACACCCTCTCAACCGGACGGTGGCTGGACAATCTGCTGGACCCGCTTTCAGATCCCCAGGTGCTCCTGTCCGGAAGCCAGCTCCGCGTGGAACATCTTCTGCCCAAGGTTTGCTGGCGAAACCGAGAAATTCGACCGATCCTTTCCGGATGGTGCCTGGCAATCCGTCGTTCGGTATTCGAGTCGATCAATGGCTTCGACCCGCAGTTTCAACTTTACTTTTCAGACACGGATCTTCAGTGCCGACTCCTCCTTGCGGCCTCCCATGACCGGCCGCTTGAGGCGGTGCCCGGACTTCTGATTCGCCATTTGGAACACCGCTCGACCTGTACTTTGCCGACCCGCAATCGCATTTGGCGCGAAGATCGGGACCGATTTGTTCGGAAGTGGACTGACTTCGAGACCGAGGGGAACGATGAAGCTGCTTCAAATCTGTAATGTGGGAAACATCTGCGGCGGCACCGCCGCCTGTGCCTGGACGATTCAACGAGCCCTTCCCGGGTGGAGCCATCAGGTCTGGTTTCGATCCCGCCCGACGTCCGAAACGGCCGCGGCGTTCTCGGGCGCGACGATTTGCCACGTTCCTCAGATCAACACCAGGGTGATCCATGAGTCGGGGGCGGATGTCGCGTTACTGCATAACATCGGTCCGTTTCCCGATGAAATAAACGGCTCTCCAGAGTTTCCCTCACTCGTCATCCAGTATCACCATTCCCAGGGAGTGAGGCAAACAGCCGATCTTCATGTCGCCTGTTCTCAATGGCTTGGCAACCAACTCTCCTTGCGGCCAGCGGTTCTCTATCAGCCAGTCCCCGTCCCTTTGGACGGCTCATTTTCCCCTCGCGACCGGTTCACGGATGAACTGATCATTGGACGGCTGTGTACTCCCACTGCTCGTAAATGGCCAGCCGAACTGGTTCTGTTCTACCGGAATCTCGCGCGCAGACATCGAAACGTCCAGTGGGAATTCGTGGGGGCTCCCCAGCCAATGCAACCGCAACTGGCCGATGCGTGCGAAGGACGAGTCCGCTTTCACGAACCGGACTGGCAAGCAAGACAACATCTCCGTCGCTGGCATGTTCTGCTGTATTCCCAGCCGCATTTCACCGAGACGTTCGGGAGGACGGTGGCCGAGGCGATGCGAGCCGGGTGTGTGCCAATCGTGGATTCTCAAGGGGGATTCGTCGAGCAGATCGAAACCGGCGAGACTGGGTTCCTGTGTTCAACAAGGGAGGAGTTTCACCTGGCCGTCAGCGAATTGTCCAATCCGGCAACTCGATGGCGACACTCCCTCGCCGCAAAAGCCCGAGCCGATTCGTTGTTCTCCCTGAGAGCATTCGCGGAGCGGTTTTACGCCCAGATTTCCTCGTTCGCCACACCTTGAATCCGACGATCGATCAACTGGGCGGTGAGTTCCAAGGCCGGGTAGGGAATGGTATGTGGTCCCTGAAACTCGACAAATCTGAGATTGGCTCCGGCGGTCGTCAGTAAGTCCTTGAGCCAGAGCGCGGCCTGGAACGGAAGGATGGGATCCTTTGTCCCATGGGTTTGAAGAATCGGAAGTCCTTGGAGTCCGGAAGCACGTCGAGACCAGACGGGTTGGTTGAGGAGGGTACCCGACCAAATAACGAGTCCAGCTGGTTTTTCCTCAAGGTGCAGCGTCAGATCCGTCGCGAGCATCGAGCCTTGAGAAAAGCCCCCCAGAATGATTTGTGGCCAGGAGAGTGATGACTCCCGCTGGACGTGATCCAGGACAGAGATCAATTCCTCCCTCGCCTGAGGAAGACGGGGTGGGGATTCCTGGCTCAAGTCCCGAAATTCCCCTGTTCGCGAGGCACGAGCCAATTTTTCCATGTCCAACATCCACCAGGCACGTCCTCCAGGGATTCCTTGATCCGCGAGGGACAAGGGGGCCTCTGGATAGACGAATAGGACCTTCTTCATTGTCTCTGGTGCGAGTTGCATAAGCGTCCCCGTCAGGGGGACGAGATCGTCTCCGGGAGCGCCGAAGCCATGGCACAAAACGGCAGCCAGCTTGGGAGTCTCATCAGGAATGACGATCCGACAGTTCAGGTCTCCGAGTCGGCGTTCTTGAAGTTGGGGCATCGGGCGATTCTCTCGGATGGGGGCGGGAAACCCATTCCCCCATCATGACGGCGGTCAACTGACTGAGGACCCCTAAAATAGCTTTGTTTGCGTTCGAGCGGCAGCGTCATTCGCCATGCGGCGTCATTCTGCACCGACGGGTCCTGGACTGGCCTGCTTTGGAATCCTCGCCTGGCAAACGAGGTGCTCACTCTCACGGTTCAAACCGGTTTTGACAGAGGTTCCGAATTCCGTTCCATGGCATATCCGGACATCGATTTTGACACGACGCGATGGAGTCGAAAATCCAGGCACCTTAGTAAAAACAGACGGTGAGAAGGGCAATCAGGCGACCAGGACCAACGGCCCGTCCTGGCAGCCTGAGCTTCCACTGTCCGCTTGGAGATTCCGTCAGCGAACTTGACAACGAAACATCCGTCCGTCAGCACGCCGACCAGTCAGGGGACAACCTCAGAAAAAGTATCATTCCCGGTTCGACTGAACAGTCCGCAACCCGTGGTGCGTCACCTCAAAAATCGGGGGGTGATGAAAACGCAAGGATCGACACCATCTCGAGTCCGCGAAAAAGCCACCCCATCCAAACCCTGATAGGTCACTAGCCCAGGAGGCCGGTCCCGATGTAGTCCACCTCAAGGTTTGTCGACCAGGTTCCATAGGCAAAGTTTCTGAGGCGAGGTCCGAAGCCGGTCAGGGATGCGACCCAGTTTCCGGTAGCGGCGTCAAACGTCGCAACATCATCCGCTCCGTCCTCGTTGAAGTCCCCGGCGACAGACATCGTCTCCGGCCCCGAGGCCGTTGTTCCCATGAACACGAGCTGCATGGACGAACCGAGCGACTGGCTGAGCCACATCGCGCCGTTGTCCCGGCGTCCCAGAAGATCATCTCGACCGTCGCCGTTGAAGTCCCCAACGAGAATGGATTGCCAGTTATAGGTTGTCGCCCAGCGGACCGCATATTGGAAGGAGAATGTGTTGCTGCTGGAGTAGCCGATCCACCAGGCTCCGAATTGGTTTCGAGCCGCGAGATCGTCGGTGCCGTCTCCATTGAAGTCGCCGACAAGGACGGTGTGCCATCCCAGCGACGGGCTCCAAGAGCCAGATGCCCGGGGCGGCATGATGGCGCGGTCGGGAGAAGCGGTTCCATGTCCCACGAACCAGGGATCGGCCTGAATGGAACCATTTTGCGGGCTGTCATAGTTCCCAGCGATGTCGTCCATCCCATCGCCATTGAAGTCGCCAACCACGAACCGGTGCCAACCGGTTGCGGCCCAACTGCCGCCCCACATGAGTTCAAAGCTGGTGCCTGTGGATCGTCCAATCCACCAGGTCCCGTCATTCGCGCGAGCAATCACATCCGTGCGACCGTCCCCGTTGAAGTCCCCGGCGTGGAACTCACTCCAAGTGGTCGAACCGTTAAACTTCCCATCCGGGTGCGACTGCAGAGACAACCAAGGGCTCGAGCTGATCGTCAATGAATCACTGTCGGAAATGCCGACATACCATTCCTTGTTGGCATTGAATCCGGCTACATCGGTGCGGCCATCGCCGTTGAAGTCCCCTTGGACAAAGTCCCAATCGGAGCTATTTGGCCATCCCGACGTCGTCGTGTCCAGAAATTGGGTGTTGTCGTTTCGACCAAGGACCCATTGTCCGGAAGAGGAATCAAACAAGAACACATCTTCCGAGCGTTGCCCGAAGTCCGATCCACACAGTTCGAAATTGTCGAACTCCGCCCCTGCGTTCAGAGCGACGGTATCCACGGTGATTCGAATCTGAATCGTTCCTCGGAGCAGAATCCCTAGGTTTTCGGCAGAACGGCTCAGACCGAGATCGACTCGTCTCGCGGTGCTGGACGACCCGTTGAAGGTGTTCAGCAGAATCCAATTCGCTCCGTTGTCGTTACTCAGTTCGACTTTTCCGGTGGTCTGCGAACCCAAGACTCGGCGGATCATCGACAATTCCAGCGTGTCGTATCCCGTGATATCGAGATTCAAGATGACCGAATTGGAAGTAGGTGCCGCCCCAGTTTGGCTCAGACGCAGGACGTTGTCGCCTCCGATGGTCGCAACGTTCACCCCAGCGGTTGGGTTGATAAACTCGGCAGGCAACGCCGTACTTCCGGCGAAATCCTGGGAGTAGACTCCCACCTTAGGATGAATTGACACCACAGCATCCGAGACGAACTGGGGTTCGCCGCTGTCTCGCACCAAAACTGACAATCGAACTTCGCCGAGTTCCCCGTAATCAATGGCGCCCGGATTGGCAACTCGGACCCAGCCTGAAAGTCGGTCGATCGAGAAGGCCCCGCTCTCGTTGCCGCCGAAGATTTCAAACTCCAAGGGTTGTCCCTCGGGATCGGTGGCTTGCACCCTCCCGACCGCTTGTCCAACAACCGGGTTCGGCGGCAGCAGGAAGTCCTGGTCGACGATCTGGGCTCGTTCGTTTCGGTCGATCACCTTGATCTGAAGCGCGATGGTCTCCGGGTTGTTTGGGTTGGCGGGATCGGTGGCTCGAATCTGGAGATCGAAGATCGGAGTTCGTTCGAAGTCCACGGATCGTGCATTGTCCACGCGAACGGTGCCCGTTCCATCAATCGAGAAGGCTTCCCCGACGTTGCCAGAGAGGATTTCGTACATGAGAGGTTGGGACTGATCGAGCACATTCAACGGAACGCGGCCCACAACGGTCCCAGACGGAGAACCCTCGGCAACGGCAAACGTGTTGCCGTCCGGAGTGGGGTGGTCCGTGATGGAAATGGTGACATATCCGTCGCCGGAAAGGGCCGGATTGCCGTTGTCGGTGGCCCGGACCTTCAACCGGAATTCCGGGATGAACTCGAAATCAATCGCCGACTTGTTCGCGACGCGGAGGACCCCAGTCACGGGATCGATGGAGAACGCTCCGTTCAAGTTTCCGGAAGCAATTCGATAGGTCAAGCTTTGTCCGACATCCGGATCCGAGGCAATGGCGGTTCCCACGACCGTTCCCACCGCGGAATTTTCCTGCAGGCTGAATGACTGATCGGTCACTGCCGGCGGACGATTAAAGATGGATTGAATTGTGACCTGGTAGTCCTCGACCTCCCCATTGAGAGCGCGACCCGTTGGTCCCGTGACATCGCCCGCGGAGTTCGCGATTCGGAATCGGAGAATGGTGGTCCCTAACGAAGCTCCCGTGGGAGTCGTAAAGTTGACCGCGTTGTCACCTTTGGACAGCGTCACGTTTGTGATCACCTGTTCGCCAACGTCAAACTTGCCATTCAAGTTGGAATCCAGCCAGGCATCCAGCACGCCGCCATCGGGCGCATGGACATTCAGGAGTGATGTCCTTCCGGGGGTGATCGCGGAATCGAACCGAATGCCGTCTTCATCATCGATCCGGTGACTGTCGTCCCCGGAGGCGTCCGAGGAGAAATTGCTGCTTCGTTCGATGTCTCTTTCCACTCCGAGCCTGGGACCTCCCAGCAGATGGCTGGCAACACCGTACGAACTGGGGGCATCGCCGAAGTCATCCGTCGCGGAAGTGAGAATGGTGACGGGATAATCTTCGACTTCGCCGTTGGGGGCTTGCCCCGCCCAAGACAGGGTTCCGCCTGAGCTCACACGGAAGCGGGCAAACGTCTTCCCATTTGTCGCGTCAAACGAGCCAATCGGCGCTCCGACGGGGACCACGACAACGCCACTCTTGGTGACGGTGAGGTTCACTGCCTGCTCACCCAAATCTCCAAAGTCCCCATCTCCGTTCCAGTCGAACCAGCCTTGCACGACGGCCGACCCGGACACGTTGGAGACGTTGATGGAAATGTTCCCTGCCGTGCCTTCTTTTAGCTGAGGGAGCACGACCCCATCTTCGTCATCGATGCCGTTGAGATCATCCCCCACCGCGAACGCATTCGGGGTCGCTTTGGACTCCACGTCCCTGGCCACCCCAAGGAATGGACCGTTCGGAGCATGACGCGCTCCGTTGTTCACCAAACTCGTGTTGTAGGAATCGGGAGCATCTCCAAAATCGTACTGTAGGAAGTTGATGGCTCCCAGATGGTCGAGCGGCCGGTTCGCGAAGGTGGGCGGAGCCGCCGCGGCCAGTCGGGAGTTGGGCGCCGAGAAGTTGCTATCAATGATCGCCCCGATCCAGGCGGAGGAACCTTGTCCGGTCGAGGCCAGTTGCCGCCCGAGATAATCGAGAGGAGTTCCCCCCACATTGATGACGGCGCTTCCAGCGGGAGTCAGAGGAGTGCCATTGGCGGCGTAGACAAGTTGTGAGTATCCCGCATCTCCCCCGTTCGCCGTCACGGCAACAGAATCCAAAACGGTCCACTGTTGGAAGGCTCCACTGTCGGGCGTCCCATCGCCGTTGGTGTCGATGTCCGTTCCCGTCCGGGGAGCGGACATGGCTTGAACGAGAAGAAAAGTGGTCGACGAGTTGTCGAGGTCGTTATCGCTGGGATTCAGGAATGCGACACGTGTTCCGCCGCGCCAACCGGTCCCGGTCGACTCGACCAACGTGGATTGAGGATCGACCAGTCCGGCATACGGATTTCCGTTTTGAGCAAGGAGCAAGTATCCATTTGCCCCGTATGCGAGTCCGCTCAAGTTGTACACAAACTCGACGTTTCCGCTTGCGTTGTCTCCATTCACCGCGATGAAGTAGGTCCCGTCCGCGATGGTGGTCCCGGCTTCTCCCCGAAGTTCGATATACTCGTTCCCGGTATCCGCTCCAGCGGGGTCGAAAAGAACCTCGCTGATCAACTGCAATGGGGAGATTTCGACCTGGTAGTCTTCAACTTCCCCGGAGTCGGCTTTCCCGGTTGGGCTGGTCACGTGCGCGGCTGAGTCCGCAATTCGGAATCGGGCATAGGTGGTTCCCGTCGAGGCAGTCGCGGGAACGAGAAAACTCAGGCTATTGTCCCCGGCAGTGAGATTGACATCATTGAAGATGTGTTCGGACGCACTGAAAGTGCCATCCCCGTCGAAGTCAATCCACGCATCGAGAAATCCTCCCATGGGAGCGTTGACGGTCAGATTCGTTGTTCGATCCGGAACGAGGAAATTCAGGAAGGTCACCCCGTCCTCGTCATCGTCGCCGAGCCGGTCATCGCCATCGGCATTGGCACGAGGCTGCCCATCGGACTCGAAGTCGCGCAGGGCTCCCAAGGTCACCCCTGCGAGAATGTGGGCGGCGCCGTTGTTGGCTTTTGTCGTGCCGTAAGTATCCGGAGCGTCGCCGTAGTCGAGTCGGGACGCGGTCACGGTTCCGGTGATCTGATACTGGCCGATACTGGCGTACTGCGAATAGCCAACCGGATTGGCCTGTTGCCAAGGAATGTTCGTGGTCGGGTCTTCCACGGAGTCCGTGCTGGGATTGTAAACCCCGTGGCTTCCGATGCCGTCGATCTTGAGATAGTAGACTCCAGAAGTCAGAACGACATTGTCAAACGACGCCGACAAATTGTCGAACAGATTGGATTCAGCAACGAGGTTCCCGTTGCTGTCGTAAATCCCTGCCCAGATGTCGAGGTTGTTTCTTTCGGCCGGTCCCTGAATGTTGAACGAGACCGGACCGTCGCCCGTTTCAAACCGGAAGAAATCGAGATCGTCGTTCCGCTCGATGATTCCGAGCATGTCGATATCGGTCTCGCCATTGGGGTTGAGGAATGTCGCTCCTCCGGTAGAACTGCCGTGGTCATCGGTCCGGTAGCCGAATCCGTTGAGTGTGGTGATCACGCGCAGGTCGTCGGGACCGTTGTTGTAGTTGGCGCTGGCGGTATTGTTATTCGCGTCGAAGTATTCGCCCTGATCCCATTGAGTGACGATCTTACTGAAGGGGGCTCCCATGATCGCGCCCCAGCTTGTCGGGCCGGTGGAGTGGCCGCTGTAATAGGTCACGTTGTTGGTGTTCAAGCCGTCGTGGGACAAGAACACTGCGTGTCCCACTTCGTGGCTGAATGTTTCCGCCATCGCGCCGACCCCCCGGTTGAAGACCCAGGCGGGAGTGTCGGTGTTCCAGTTGAAGGAACCGATATACGCGATCCCCCCCGCCCCGCTGTTCAGGAAGTCGTCGACCGTCTGGATCACGCGGATCCCGTAGCGGGAGTCGTTCGGTCCACTTTTGATCAGATCCTCAACGGGGGGTTCCTCGGTCGTCACATTCACATCGAACGGGGCGAAGTCTTCCGCGACCATCAGCCAGACGCGCTGGATCACGTCATGTTCCTGGGAATTGAACGTCGTGGGGTCGCCGTCCAAATCGTAGGGGCGGGCATTGATCGTGGGGTTGTTGCTGCTGGTATTCCAGGGCGTCCCGGTGACAACCTGGCCGTCGAAATCCATGTAAATCGTGTAGTTTGACCCTGGCTTGCTGTGGAGCCGAAATGTTTCGGACTCGGGAAATGGTCCGTTCGCCGTCATGTCCTCGAACGTCGCCAGCATTTCTGGCGAGGCCCAGTCCGATTTGTGCCATTCACTCCCATCGGAAAGAACACCGTGGTCGTCGTTCGTGTAAATCGTGGTTGTTGAACTGAGGAGGACCCTTTCCTCGCTGGCTTCAATGGATCCGGAAACCCGACGTTGTTGAAGCTTCCGCCGCTGGGCGCCACGGAGAAGAGCGTATGTCAGAGTGCGAAGGCCAAAGAACGAAGACTTGGACATGGGCGCCAGTAATCCGTTTGAAAAAGGAAAACATATCCCGAAATTGCTCTCCTGTTATTGAGGAAAGCCAGCAGCGGGAGGATAACGAAATGAAATTGAGGGAACTCGGTGACCGGAACGGCTCGGAGATGAGTCGTGCCCCGTCATCCCGACGACGAAGGGAAAATTCGAGTCCGTCCAGTTCTTGATTAAACCGGCCCTGATCCGCCCTCCCAACCTGAGGTCGAAACACGGCCGACGATTGCCACAAAACCAGGATCCACCCGTCCAGCGCTGGTTTGTGATTGCCGCAGTCAGGATTCCGGACATCTTCGCCAAAATGGACAACATGCCCAAAACCTGCAAGCCAATCATTCGTAACACATGGAGGGAACCCCATGCAAGCGGATACGCGGAATTTTATCCTTCGTCATCGGCATGGAAATTGGCAAATCTGCAAGAGTTAAGATTATCGTCGAATTACCGCTGCAATGGACCAAACAAGAAAAACCGCCCAATGGCATCCAAAAGGAACCATGAGACGGTCGGAAAGACGGATTTCGAAGGACGAGATCCCAGAATGAACCACTTTCGATGCCAGAACGACGGGGGCCGCCTTCGAGTCGATCGAACCCTCGTAAGAATTTAAGGAGCGTACAAGGGCTGGGGGGAGTTTGGCGCGGCGAAGGCCCGTGGCTGGCTGATCTGCCCCTGCCAAGAGGTCTGGTTCACTCCGGGCGAGACCGGCGTCCATTGTTGGGGGGGGGTTGGAAGATCTGGCGTGAAGCTGGCACCCGACCGAATCGGTTGGGGATAGTGGTTGTACTCTTCGACAGGAGCTTCATAGGGTTTCAACGGTGACCGATCCCCACGGGACAGATCCGTGAACTTTTCATATTTGTGCCAAAACTGCTGGGAATATGGCATCCCCGCCGACATCCCCCATCCCGCGGCCGTCGGGACTTGGCTAAACACATGGTGGTAATTGTAAGGCCGGAAGTACGTCCAACCTCCGTAGAATGGCATCGCTTGAATGTAACCGTGCTTCCAAGGTTCCTGGTCGTCATAACTGAACAACGGCTCGCTGCTGCCGATCGAGGAAGCGCCGGTGTACCACCCCTCTTCTTGGGCGTGCACCGTGGTTCCCAAACCGATCAGGCACACAAACCCTAGGAAGTAGCGTTTCATGATCTTCATTCCAACATCAGAAAGAGAAGCATCCCTACATTCGCGCAGCGTGGGCAACGCAAAAACCTCAGGTGTCTCATCGGCAAACCATGGGATCGATCTACGGGGATTTACGGATTTTGCTACTCCATTCGGCATCAAGTGTGAAGAACCGGTGCAATCCGAGTTGGCGACGGCAAAGTCATCGGAACTCGTGATTTTCACTCAAGTTGACTCCCGAATGGACTCGCGACGCCGATACGCTGCTGGTTCCACCCTTCAAAACGTTCGTTCATCCCGATTGGATCCTGGAGGTTCTCCATGTTGCGAATTGCTCTTTGCTCGCTCATCCTGCTCACGACCGCACATCTCGGATTGGCACAAGATGGCTCTCCGGCGTATCCCATGCTGAGTTCGCCCCCATCCTCCCAATTCGGAACTCCGTTGCCGTCAGACCCGTCTGTGCAGCCACCAGGGTATGATGCCCCGACCTTCGACGTTCCCCAGCCCTCAACTCGATCCACGATGACGCCCGAAACCGTCATCAGCGAGCCGATCGGGACAAGCGGCTCCGTGAGTTCCGGCCCGATTTATTCGGCACCGATCGTGTCGTCACCGGGAGTCACTTACTATTCACAACCCGCGATGACCTACGGGGCGTACAACTACCCCGCATCGTCAGCACCTTCCGCGTACGACTATGATGTCTACGGTTCTTCGACACAGATGATGAATCCGACAGGCGGAGCCCCAGCCTACGGTGCGGGAGTCCATGGTCGGTATCCATTTTTTAGCTATCGCGCTCCCTGGTACACTCCAGGACCGGTCAGCCGGAACATCACGATCGTCTGGTGAACGTTGTTTCTGATCCATTTCGACGATTCTCTGGGACAGAATCCGTTGCGATTGGATGAGTCCGTTTGCATACTTTTCTGAGGTTCATCAAAACGGGAGGAAACCTCCGGCGGACTTTCGAAGAAAGGACGTACTGATATGCAGGCCATTCGCAAGATTCGTCGGTTGCTGAATCTGCTCGAAAGGCTGCAGTCCGGACGGACCTTCAACGTGACGGAACTGGCGGACTTCTGTAAGGTCAGTCGGCGCACAATTTTTCGAGATCTCAAGGCACTCCAGGATTCTGGGGTGCCTTTACTTTATGACTCCGCGAAGCAAGGGTATTGGGTTCCGCGCAGTACGATGCTCCCGCCCACGGAACTGACCCTGGAGGAGTCACTGTCGCTCCTGATTCTGGCGCAGGAGTTGGGATCGCGCGACCGTGGTCTGCCTTTTCAGGAGGCGGCTCGTGACGCGGCGGTCAAGATTCA
>JAGQQQ010000444.1 GCA_020426125.1 Planctomycetaceae bacterium | reverse complement strand
GACTCGAACGGAGGCGATTTCAATGCCACTTTTCACAATGCCTGGCGGTACCGAAACTACATCATCGACTCATTCAATCAGGATCGTTCGTTTCAGGATTTGATTCTGGAACAAATTGCCGGGGACAAACTCCCCGCTGCGAACGACGAAGTACGGTCTCGACAGTTGGTCGCGACCGGGTTTCTCATGCTGGGCGCCAAGATGCTCAGCGAACGGGATAAAGAGAAGCTGCGAATGGATATCGTCGATGAACAGATTTCCGCCGTTGGCAGCGCGTTTCTAGGAATGACTTTGGGATGCGCCCGTTGTCATGATCACAAGTTTGATCCTATTCCCACGACGGATTACTACGCCTTAGCGGGGATCTTTCGAAGCACGCAGACCATTGAGGGGGAAATCCAGAAGTATGTTTCGAATTGGGTGCGACAACCGTTGCCTCTCACTCCGGAGCATCAAAAGTCACTCGCCTCCTACGAAGCCAAAAAGAAGGAACTCACTGCCTCCCTGAAAGCCGCCCAGGACCACCTCAAGTCCTTGGAGGAATCGGGGTCACTGGCCCACGTCCTAAAACAAGGCGTGTTGGTTGACGATGTTGATGCCGAAGTCGTTGGGCAATGGAAAGCGTCGACTTTTTCCAAGAACTTCGTCGGGATGGGGTATATCCACGACGACAAACAAGGCAAAGGGGACAAGCGAGTCATCTTTCGGGCAAATGTCCCCGAAGACGGCGAATACGAAGTCCGCATTGCTTTTCCTGGAAACAGCGGGCGTGATCCGGCTGTTCCAGTCCGAATTGAACATGCCGATGGGCATTCTGATCTCAAAATCAATCAGGAGAAAGTTGCTCCCATCGAACGGATCTTTCTCCCGGTGGGACGATTCCCTTTTCGAGCAGATCAGGCTGCGGTGGTGACAATTTCAAATGAGGGGACAACCGGTTACGTGATCGCGGATGCGGTCCAGTTTGTCGCGAAGACGGAACCCGATTCGGAGTCCCAGTCCGAGGACAAATCGCAACTTGCCGAGTTGGAAGCGGCCAGAAAGCAGGCTGACGAATTGAAACGTCAGCTGGAGGAACTGGAAAAGTCAGCGCCGCCACCGGCTCCTCTGGCGTTGGCGGTCAACGATTCTGAAACGGTCGGCGATTACAACGTCTGCATCCGGGGTGAACCAAGAAATCTCGGCCCCAGAGTGCCGCGTGGTTTTTTGTCCGTCGCAACGTTCGGGGAACCTCCGGAAATCCCCGCAGGGGGCAGTGGGAGACTGGCCCTGGCCAGATGGGTCGCTGATGAGCAAAACCCCCTGACGGCGCGGGTCTACGTGAACCGCGTGTGGCATCACCTGATCGGAGCGGGCTTGGTTCGAACTGTCGATAACTTCGGAGAACTCGGCGAGCGACCGAGCCATCCCGAACTCTTAGATCAGCTGGCGGTCGAATTCCTAGCCCATGGCTGGTCCACAAAATGGCTGGTTCGTGAGATTGTCCTGAGCCATGTTTATCAACTTTCCAGTCACCACCATGAGGAAATCTGGAGTTTGGATCCGGATAACCGGCTGCTTTGGCGTGCGAACCGTAAAAGGCTTTCCGCCGAGGCCATCCGGGATACCGCTTTGTTCTCAGCGGGGCTCCTGGACAATGGCATCGTGGACTCTCCGGTCGCGGAACTCGGAACACTTGTCACTCAAAACCGAGCTGACGACGCCGGATATGAGCAGAAGTCGTCCAGCCTGCGGACGCTGTATCTCCCCGTGATCCGGAACGAATTGCCCTCGCTGATGCGGGTCTTCGATTTTGCGGACCCGGATTTTGTCACCGGTTCCCGAGCGGAGACCAATGTTCCGTCGCAGGCCTTATGGATGTTAAACGGCCCGTTTGTTCGAACCCATGCCGAGCAAGTGACCGACCGAGTCCTCAACTTGAACCTCTCCACCGACTCCGAAAAGATCGAGAAGCTCTTTCTGCTGACGGTCGGTCGTCCCCCAACAGAAACCGAGGCGGAAATTTCTTTGAACTTTTTAGAGCAAGCCAGAGACTCGAACGCTTCATCAGAGAGCAAATTGCCCTGGCAGGATCTCACTCACGCGATTTTCGCCTCATCCGGTTTCCGAATGCTGGACTGATAGCCCGATTCAAAAAGTTGTCGGAATCGTCTGGCGTCTTGGTCTTTGCCGGTCAGAGGAAGCCTTTCGACGAAAACCGCTCCAACATTTCCCGGTTGACTCGTGGAACAACCGCTCTGATTTGACAGGATCCCGAAGTCCATCCGCTGTCTCGATGGCCTACTCGCTGTCCATTCATCAACCCGTTGTTCCAGGTGGGATGCTTGCGTTAGTCTTTTGGCTGTGACTTGTAAAACTCGCTAAGATCGATGCCTCCTTTCGCTTCCTGCTCCAGCAGTGCGACACGGGATTCCAGTCGTTGGAATCGTTGTTCCAGTTGGGGACTGAAAGCGGTGGCCTCTGGCTTGCGGTGGGGGCGAGGGACCGTCGGATATCCGAGTTGCCGTTGCAAGGCCGCGAACATGTAGAGCGGATCCTTCCCCATGTTGGCACGAGCAATCCGCCCTGCTTGCTCGTCGAAAAGGATGGGGTAAGACGGCTGGTAATCCGGCTCGTTACGGCGGCTGCGGACTTCCTTCAGGTGAGCGGCGGACCGGAGGTAAATGAGTTCGGAAAAGTCGACTGTCCCGAGTTGAAAGCGGATTCGCGAGATCCATTCACTCCAGTCACGTGGGTAGTGCGGGTCGACCGCGACCGCTGCCATTCCGTGGTCGTAGCCGAGTTGGTTTCGGGAGAGGCATTCAAATTGGAAGATGAACAACGCAGCGGGTTGGGAATCCCCCGACGATCGGAATTCCGCCTCGCGTTCCAGAATTTTGAGGGCAATTCGAAAGTCGAGACGGGATTCCTCGTCCTCGGCCCGTGTCATGATGAACGTTTGAAACGGCGCGAAGTAATGGCTGAGCCGCTGCATCGCTGGGCCGACCTTGCCCCGATGGGAAAGTTCATCAACAAGAAAGCTGATCGCCATCGGAAGTTTCGTAGTCGCCAGAATTTCTTCCTTGATTCCAATCAGAACTTCCTGGATTGGTGTGTTGTCTTCGATCCGCTCTCGGAGGACGCGAAAGAAGTAGGATTGTTCGATGTACTCTTCGCGATCGAGCATCTGAAAATCCAGAATCTGGCATGTGGAGAACAAAAATCGACGCTCGCGCGAATCAAAACGCGAACGTCGATCAGCTTTCGGATCAGATCCGTTCCGTCTCCGAATTGAGCGAATTCCTACACCAATGGAACGGGATCGGGAAGAAGCACAAATGGGAACACGCGAAGAGGCCGTCCCGGTTCGAGTTCCGTGGGATAAGACAACTGGGCCGCCCGGTCAGCCGCGAACTGCAACAACGTAAAAGACAAGCCGCAAAACTTGTCCTGATCGGACTCCGCGGCGACATCGGCGAACACCTCGCCAGCCGAGGCGGCATGACGGCGAACCCCATGGATGCTCTCTTCCCGAACCTTGATGCCAGCAGCTGCCATTTTGACCAACCCCTTGAGGTACAAACCGCACAGGGAATCGGCTCCGGTCACTCTCAAAAGACGCTCCCATTCGTCGTGGGATTCCCAATAGAACCCCAGATTGAACAGGTCGAGTCCCAAAAGATAACTGCGGTTCTCGGCCCAGAGCGGCTCTTTGAGCCCTTTCGGACTTTGCGGGCGCTTGTTGTAGCTGTGGCCACGCGGATCACGGTAAGGATGGGGGGTGCCGCTGCCGGGAATGTGCGTGTATCGGGGGAGGTCCGCTGAGGGAAGAAGTCGGACGAATTTTATGGTTTGCTGCATTTCTCGGCTCTTTCTGTTAACGACGACCTGCTGACCTCAATC
>JAGQQQ010000443.1 GCA_020426125.1 Planctomycetaceae bacterium | reverse complement strand
GGTATTGCTTGCGGAGTTCCATGACGATGTCGAGGAAGTCCATACTGTCCAGTTCCATCTGTTCACGAAACGGGACCGAATCGTCCAGGCTCGACAGATCTTCGTCAGGGGCGATCCGTTCCAGGATCTCGAGAATCACCTCGCGGATTTCTGGCCGCGTCATTCGCTCTGTTCCTTCATTCCTGGCCGGGAAACGGCAGCACCGTGACGTTCCCCGAGAATTTCAATCCAGTCCGTGACTTCCCCGACAATTCTGGGACGTCCCGTTTACGCGAAACCCGACCGCCTGCGATCAAGTCAGTCGCCGAAGACACCGCCAATTTCCGCGGGAACTCGCTTAATAATCACAACCGAGTTAATCCCAAGCATGCCGAAGGAGTTGTTGAGAATGTACTCCACCTTCTCCATGTCACGCGGACGATTTGCGACAACCTGACGCAATTCGCAACGGGGATCCTGCTCATCGAGATTGATTGTAGCGTGGGCAATCCGGTCCTGAAAGGCAGGCAGATTCCCCAACAATTCGAGAGCACCGGCGGCGCCCATGGCATGTCCAATGAAGCTTTTCGTGTTGTTCACCGCCAGCGAGGGGCGATCTCCAAACACGGTCCGAAGCGCCCGGGATTCCTCGATGTCCCCTTGCTCGGTTGCGGTCGCGTGGCTGGAGACGATGTCAATCTCTTCGGGCTTCAGGCCGGCCCGATCGAGGGCTAACTGCACGCATTCCGCCTGCCGGGCCGCGACGGGAAGCACAAAATCGGACGCATCGGAATTCATCGCGTATCCGACAATCTCGCCATAAATCTTCGCTCCCCGGGCAATCGCATCGGGAAGGCGTTCGATGGTGCAAATGCCCCCTCCCTCGGCGACAACGATCCCATTTCGATTCACGTCGAACGGTCGACACGCCTTGGCCGGGTCGTCATGCCACGCCAGAGCCCCCTGACTCGCGAAGCTCGCAAAAATCCCAAACGTATGGATGCTCTCGGAAATCCCCCCGGCGATCGCGATATCCACTTCGCGAAGCTTGAGCATCTGGGCCGCCTGGATAAATCCGGCATTCCCTGCGGCACACGCGGCGCCGACGGTCAGATGCGGCCCGGTGATCTTGAGATTGAGCGTCACCTCCCCAGCGGGATTGTTGGCGACGGTTCGGGGATTGTGGTGGTGGGACCAGACCTTCGTGTCGTAGTCAAATTGGGCGATTTCGAAGATTTCGTTTTCGGTTTCGACGTTACCGTGTTCCGTGGTCCCCAGATAGACACCGACTCGACTCTTGTTGATGTTCGCCCAGTCGAGCCCGGAGTCCTTGACCGCTTCATTCGCACAGTAAATCGAGACGGATCCCGCCCGCGTTCCGCGCCGCCGTTCCTTCCGCTTTTGGTACAGGAACTCGTCGAAATCGCAGATTCCGGCTAACACCGGATGCTTGATGTACCGGGTCTCAAAGACCTGAACCCCAGATTTGCCCTGGAGCAGGGCCGTTCGATACTCGTCCAGCGAGTTGCCGTTCGGCGCGGTCAGACCGACGCCGGTGATGACGATTCGATTCGGATCCTGAAGCGAGTCCTGCATGCGTTCCTACTGCACAGTTTTCGATGAGCCAAATCCAGTGGAGCCGAAATGCTTTCCACCGAGCGAGTTCGCGGATTTTAGACAGGCAACGGAAATTGAAGGGGCTCCCCCGAAAGGGCCGTTTCTCTTTATCGGACGGGGATGTCCGACTTCTCCGATACGATCTCTTCCCGATTCCGTGCGGGCGCAAATTCCCCCTCGTTTTGCCGCCGCGCAAGGGTAACGGAGCGGCCAGATCGAAACAAGCAGCCCGTTCTCAGCGAGAAACTTTCTTTCTTCCGATCGGGTGACTCCGTTTCCGCCATCCGCTAACGTTGATGGGATCACTTTTCCAGATTGCCCGCCTCATGCAAGAAGGTGGGGCTTTGAACTTTTTGAGATGTGGGCGGATGCTCATCTCATTGGCTCGGATCGAGGAACTTATGAGAACGTTGTTGCTGACCGGATGGATCTGTCTGATGGGCGTGGTCGCCGCGCGACCCGCATTGGCGGAGGAGGATACTGACGCCGGGTTCAAGCCCATTTTTGATGGGGAAACGCTCGCTGGCTGGAAGGGCGAAGAAGGCTTTTGGAGTGTGGAAGACGGAGCGATCGTTGGGGAGTCGACCGACGAGAAACCGCTCAGCCACAACACCTTCCTGCTCTGGGATCAAGGGGAGGTCGACGACTTTGAATTGCGACTCAAATTCCGGATCTCTGGATCGGACGCCGCCAACTCTGGAATTCAGTTCCGCGGATCGGTCCGTCCAGATGGTCACGTCATTGGCTACCAGGCCGACATCGACCGAGCTGGAAACTGGGTCGGAGCCCTGTATGACGAAGCCCAACGAGGAGTGCTGGCAACGCGAGGTCAGAAGACGGTCGTCAGTGAATCCGGGGAGAAGACGCCGGAACAGGTCGCCGACCCCGCCGAACTCTTCAAGAACATCCACATCGATGACTGGAATGAGTATTCGATCACCGCACGGGACAATCACATCACCCTGAAGATCAACGGCGACGTCACCGCTGAAATCATCGACAACGACCCCAACGGTCTCGACCGCATCGGCAAATTGGCCCTGCAACTCCATTCCGGACCGCCGATGAAAATCGAATTTAAGGACATCCACCTCAAGCGGTTTCCCTTGAAAAACGGCTGGAAGAAGGCCGTCTTCGTCGCCGGATCCCCGAGCCATGGCTATTTCTCCCATGAGCACAACGCCGGCTGCCTGCTCCTCGCGGAGAAACTGAACACCGCGTCGAAGGAGCAAGGACTCCCGATCATTGCCACCGTCTACACCAACGGCTGGCCGAAAGACCCGACAGCGTTTGATAACGCGGACACCGTAGTCTCCTACTGCGACGGCGGCGGACGCCACTATCTGAATTCGAATCTCGACCTGTTTGACCGACTGGTGGAAGAGCGCGGAGTCGGACTGGCCTGTATTCACTACGCCGTGGAGACTGTCACCGGGGAGCCTGGGGACCACTTCCTCAAATGGATGGGGGGCTTCTTCGAGCCGCACTGGTCGGTGAATCCGCACTGGACCGCGAAGTTTGATGACCTCCCGGACCACGCCATCACGAATGGGGTCGAGTCCTTCGAAATCAACGATGAGTGGTACTACCACATGCGGTTCGTCCCCGAGATGAAGGGGGTCACCCCGATTCTCACGGATATGCCTCCGCGGGAGACGCTCAACCGCCCTGATGGAGCCCATAGCGGCAATCCCCATGTGCGGGAAGCTGTTCTCGAACGCAAAGAACCCCAGCATGTCGCCTGGGCCTATGAACGTCCGGAGGATCAAGGCCGCGGCTTCGGCTTCACCGGCGGCCACTTTCACAAGAACTGGGGGGATGACAATTTCCGCAAACTGGTGCTGAACGCGATCTGCTGGACGGCCAATCTGGAGGTTCCCGAACAGGGCGTTGTCTCCGCGACTCCCACGCAAGAAGAACTGGAAGCCAATCAGGACGAACCGAAGCCGAGTGACAAGCAGGCCGCCAAACCCCAAACTCCGAAACCAGTCTTAAGCGAGAAGGGGGGCAAACCCGTCTACTCCTCGCCAACCGTTTCCTCGAAAACGCCTGGACATGCCGTCGACATTGAGGCGGACATTACTGGAGCCAAGTCGTTGTTTCTGGTGGTGACCGACGCCGGCGACGGATTCAGTTGCGACTGGGCAGATTGGGCAGAACCTCGCCTCATTGCGGGAGAGACTGAAAAGAAGCTGACGGAACTCAAGTGGTCCGCTGCTGATTCCCAATGGGGCAATGTCCAGGTCAACAAGAACGCTGGTGGGAAAGAACTCAAAATTGCCGGCAAACGTGCTGAATACGGCATCGGCACACACGCCAACTCCGTCATCGAGTTCGCCCTTCCCGCCGACCACAAGTTCACGAAATTCCAAGCTCGGGGCGGCATCGACAATGGCGGCACCGATCAGGGCTGCGGGTCGACCGTTCAGTTCCATGTCTTCACCGAACGTCCCAGCAAGACATTCCTCGCGAAGAATACCACCGGCGACGGCCCCATCGCCGCGAGTCACGAATCCATTGACGCACTGGAACAACTGGACGTTCATCCGGAACTGGAGGCGGACCTGTTCGCGTCCGAGCCGATGATGACCAATCCGGCGTCCATCGATATTGACCACTTGGGGAGAGTCTGGGTGTGTGAAGCCATCAACTACAGAGCTTTTCGGAACGCCGATGTCATTGGGGACCGCAAAGAAGGGGATCGCATCCTGATCCTCGAAGATACCGACGGTGACGCGAAAGCGGACAAGTCGACCGTCTTCTATCAAGGCCACGACGTCGACTCCGCTCACGGAATCCTGGTGCTGCCGACCATCGACGGCAAAGGAACCCGAGCCTTGATTTCCGCTCTCGACAAGGTTTTCTTCCTGGTCGATGAAGACGGTGACCTCAAAGCGGACAAGCATGACGTCTTGTTTACCGGAATCGACGGCGCCCAACACGACCACGGCATTCACGCCTTCCACTTCGGTCCCGACGGCAAGCTGTACTTCAACTTCGGAAACGCCGGGAAGCGAATCAAAGACAGAGACGGCAATCCCATTGTCGACAGGATGGGGAACGAAGTGAACGACTCGCGAAAGCCCTATCAGGAGGGGATGGTCTTCCGCTGCAATCTCGATGGCAGCGAGTTCGAAACTCTCGGCTGGAATTTTCGAAACAACTGGGAAGTCTGCGTCGACAGCTTCGGAACGATGTGGCAGTCCGACAACGACGACGACGGCAACCGCGGCGTCCGCATCAACTATGTCATGGACTATGGCAACTACGGTTACCGCGACGAACTCACTGGCGCGGGCTGGAAAGAGCCGCGAACCAATCTGGAGAAGGAAGTTCCACTCCAACACTGGCATCTGAACGATCCAGGTGTTGTCCCGAACTTACTCCAGACGGGCGCCGGTGCCCCGACAGGGATCTGCATCTACGAGGGAGACCTGATGCCTATGATCAAAGGGGCTCCCATTCATACGGATGCCGGGACGAACATCTGCCGGGCGTACGTCCCCAAACCTGACGGAGCCGGCTACACCGCCGAAACGATCAACCTTCTCGACGGGGCTCGGAACAAATGGTTCCGTCCCAGTGACGTGTGCGTCGCTCCCGATGGTTCCCTGCTCGTCGCCGACTGGTACGACCCGGGAGTCGGCGGTCACCGGATGCAGGACGTCGGCCACGGTCGCATTTTCCGCATCCGTCCCAAGGGGAAAGCCGAAACCTACTCCGCTCCCGAGGTGCTCGTGAGCACCGTGGATGGAGCCATGAACGCTCTGCGATCTCCGAACATGGCGACACGCTATATGGCTTGGACGGCCCTACAAGTGATGGGAGAGAAGGCGACGCCGTCACTCCAACAGGTCGCGGAGAACGACAAGGATCCCGTCCAGCGCGCCCGCGCGGAATGGCTACTGATGAAGCTTGGGAATACGGCACAACAGGCAATGATGACCGCGCTGAAGCCAGGAAGCGTTGAGCGGCAGATCATCGCCCTTCGCGCCCTGCGTCAGACGGATTTCCCGGGAACGGTTCTTCCCCAAGGTATCGAAGACTCGCCGGCTCTCCGCCGCGAGCTTTACATCATGCTCTACAACAAGTCGGGAAACGCCGCGGATAACATCTGGACCCGACTCGCGAAGCATCTGAATCCGCAAGACCGCTGGGAACTTGAAGCTCTCGGCATCGGGGCTCGTTGGCACTGGGATAGCCGGCTTGCCGCGTGGCTCAAGGAAGTCGGCGACGACTGGAACACCCCCGCGGGGCGGGCGATCATTTGGCGGTCTCGAGCGTCACAAACACCCGCGTTGCTGGCGAAGATCATTCAAAATCCCAACACTCCTCAGGACGAAATCCCGCGTTACCTCAGAGCGTTTGATTTTCTGACGGGTGAGTCCAAAACCGAGGCGATTACCGAACTCGCGTTTGCTCCTCTAGAGAATTCCGAGTTGACGGCCTTCGTCAATGCAGAGGCGATGAACCGGCTCGGCAACTTCGACATCAACTCCAAACCGGAGTACAAGGCCGCCTTGGCCAAAGTCCTTGAATCGAATCAGGGAACCGAGCAGTTCGTTAAGCTGGTCTCACAGTTCAGCCTCGATGAGAAATATCCGGAACTTCTGAAGCTCGCGCAGCAGAACCCGAATTCCCAACTCGGAGTCGAGTCACTTAAAGTTCTCTTTGACAAGAAGCAGCAGGGACTGATTCGCAAGGTCCTCGAAGGAGGAGAACGTGAGCCGATCGAACAAACGCTCGCCGCCCTGACGACAGCGTCCGACGGCCGCGCGAACGGCATGTTGCTCGATCTCATTAACGATGAGGAAACGGAACTCTGGATCCGTCGCGGAGCCATCAAAGCCGCCGCCGCGTCACTGCCCGGAGCCCAACAACTCCTCAAGATGGCCCAAGACAACGCCTATTCCGAGCAACTCAAGCAAAGCCTCGCAGCCGCCTTAACCACGGCGCAGTGGCGAGTGATCGTCGAACCGGCATCCAAGCTGTTCCCGCCTCCTCCGGGGAAGAGCACGAAACCGCTTCCTTCGATTCCCGAGATGTCCTCCCGATCTGGAAACGTCGCCCAAGGGCGGATCGTCTTCAACACGACCGGCACCTGTAACAAGTGCCATCGCGTCAACGGCATCGGCACCGGAATCGGCCCGGACCTGTCCGAGATCGGCAAGAAACTCGCGAAGCCTGCCTTGTATGAGTCGATCTTGTACCCGTCGGCAGCGATTAGCCATGGCTTCGAAAACTGGCTGTTCCTCACGCTCGACGGCCAGGTCTACGCGGGCCTCATCGCCAGTGAGACCGCCGGGGAGATCAAACTGAAGGACGAGAAAGGGATCCTGCGAACCATCGGCGTCCCCAGCATTGACGTTCGTAAAAAGCAGGAGGTCTCTCTGATGCCCAATGATATTCAGAAACTGATGACCGAAGAGGAACTCGTCGATCTGGTCGAGTACCTGACGACTCTGAAAGAGAAACGGAAGTAGTTTCTTCTGGAAGTGAGATCGCTTGCTAAGGAATGACCGATCAATAAGTGTCTCGATTTCGTCATGAGCGAGGAGTGGGTCGCTGATCGTGGAGAGTTCTCTGGGCTTTTTGCTCGTCGATCAGGGACCCCCAACGCCTTTTCAGGGCTGGAAGCCCGGCAGAACATCAGCCGGAGCCGGCAGGCTCCGGATCGGCCACCAAGATTTCCACAAAGGCCCGAAGCCTTGACCGTGGACTACCGTCCACGGCTGGGGGTCTTTCGCCCCTCCGGGGCTGTCTTTATTCAATGCTCAAGGAACTCTCGGTGCTGATCCATGACGGATAACGCTTTCCCAACTTGCCATCACTTCCAATGATGTTCCTCAAAGAGGATCAACAGATGAGAGCGAATGAGTCTTGGAACGGCGCAGATTCTTTCCCAAATAGCGACCCACTATCGGCTTTACGGAAGACTGTCCTACGTGGACGAATCTGGCATCCTTGAGAACGCGACAGGACTTTCCAGATCGCTTGCTAAACGGGCTCGCGGATTCCTGCACGGGTGTCGCGAGTCCGTTTTCGTTTCGGACTCAGGTTAAATCGCGGCGACAAATCCAAACACGAAGCTGTTCTGTCGGACATCCTTGTCGCTCACCTGCGTGATGTTGATCAGCGGAGCGAAGCCGATGCTCCGGACATATTCGAAAGTCAGGAACACATTTGGGGAGATCGAGTAGCGTGTGCCGAGGACCAGTTGGTTGTTGAATTCGAACTCATCATTCGACGATCCCTGGATCCCGGAACTGTAGCTCGCGGAGAAGAGCCAGGGGATGCCGTAGCAGGCCCCATTCCAGGCGGTTTCCGTCTGCCAGGCCTGAACCTTGTGGTCGGTCACCGGCCACGGATCGATGGTTTCCACATACTCCGCGAGTGCGACCCAGGGCCCGTATTGGGCTTTCGCGTTGATGTCCCAAGCACCGTTGTTGGGGCCGAGCAATGCGGCGTCGAGATGCTCGGCCGTGGTTTGATTATAGATCGTACCGTTCAAATATCCGCCAGCAATGGAGACGTAGGAGTCGGGATCGAACGCGACCGTGTATCGGGCATCAACGGCATAGTTGTTGACGCTGCCGATATCACTGGAGTCGCTGACGCGAATGCCTCGCCCCCCGCTGAGCGCCATCGCTGACAGATTCAGTCCGCCTTGCACAAGTCCGACACCGCCTCCTTCGGCCAAAGGAGCGAAGTAGTGCCAGGGGACCGACTGCGTGAATGGGCTCAACGTCTCGAAGCTCCCGAAAGTCACGTTCTTCTTGCCTATGAACGCATAGACCGGTGATTTGTCCAAGTTTCCCAGCACCGCGTAGGCTTGGCGCACCTGAAAGCTCCCTTGCTTGTGGTCCGGAAAACTGAAGACGTCGGAGAAGAGCGTCTCGACGTAGCCCGTGGCCCAGGAATTGGCGTGGGCAATCAATCCTTGGTTCGCATGCAGCATCCGTAGATCGGTTGCGGAGCTGCCGGTGAAGTCGGGAGGAAATCGACCGAGGTAGGAGAACCGGTCTTCCCGGTTCGTATGAGCCACCAGTCCCGATCCCCGAAACTGAGCGCCGAGAATCGCCGTCGGGCAATTCTTTTGTTTCGCCTGAGAATGGAGCAGCAGAAGTTGCTTGTCGCTTTGCCGATTCTGGAAATCGAGCATTTGAAACATGGTGGCGGTGTCGAGCCGGATTCCGCCGTTCAGAACCGAATCGGGACAGTGGCCCGAAGCGACCTCGGGTAACGGACAACAGAGATCAGCATCTGACTCCGCTGGAGTGAGGAAAGAATATTCCCCCGGTGCCTCAATCGGCGCTGGCGGGATTGGAAGACCATTCCCGGGGAGCGGATACTGTCCCCCAGAGCGATAGGAGTTAATGGGAGACTGTGCGAATGCATTCTGGCTCACCCCAGTGGCTGCCAGGCAGGCGAAGATGAGCATATAACGACGCATGAATTCTGGCACCTTGGCGAGGATAGCAAACCGGAGATGCGCGCAGGGGCACTTCCCTTCGAGGTCCAGAACTTGTATCGGTTTTAATGGTTAAGAAACTTCACGCAAGAAAATTTCACAAACCGGCGGGAACAACGGGACTTTCGCTCAAGTCGAGGAAATCTCGTTCGGCCAGTTCACGGCATGTATCAAAGTCGGCCATCTCACCAGAACTTCCAACGGGGCTTCTTGTCGTAGCCTTTGCCGTAGACGAGACGCATGACTTTCTCCTCATGGCCGAAGGTCGAATCGGAATAGACCACGCGGATCTTCTCATGGGCATCCTGTCCGACGGTATCGCCGTCTTTGATCACCGGTCCATTGGTGAGGACATAGTCGGCGAGGGAGACCAGTCGTTCGTAGAGATCGCGAGGGGATTCGGTGGCGTGTTCGGTTTCGAGATCCATATGTCCCAAAGCCCGCATTCCGGCGGTGAATCCCGCGCTGGTCTTCTCGGAATCGGGGCCGATGCGGAAGTCGACCCAGAGCAGGAGCGGGAGTTCGTCGGGTAAAGTTCCAGTCGCCACGTCGACAAAGGTCTTCTTGGGGAGAACCAGCGTCGCGTTTCCCCAATAGGTTCCAATTGCCGCATCGCAGGCGGCGAGCGCCGCGGAGGTCACCTGGGTCAACAGCGTCGAGAGCGGAATCGGTTCCAAATCTGCGTTGACGGTGACAATCCAGTGAAACTTGTGCTGTTTGACCTCTTGCTCGGCAT
>JAGQQQ010000442.1 GCA_020426125.1 Planctomycetaceae bacterium | reverse complement strand
AGCGTGCCGGTTCCCGAATGGGGCTTTTCCAGCACGCCGCGAGTGTTTGGCGATCAACTGGTTCTCGAAGGGGGGCGAGTGGCCTCCTTCGACAAGCAAACGGGGAAACTTCTCTGGCAATCGGCCGAACATGAGGCGGGATACGGCAGCATCGCCCCGCTGGAATTCCACGGGCGTTTGCTATTCGCCAGTCTCGATTGTGAGGGTCTTCGCGTTCTGGATTCCCAAGATGGAACGGAATTGGCCTATTACGAGTGGCTCTCTCCCTTCGGCACGAACTCCACGACGCCAATCGTGCAAGGAGACAAGATTTTCATCTCGACCGGTTACAACGTGGGGTGCGGGTTATTCCAATTCACCGGGAACTCGCTGGAACTCGTTTATCAGAGCCGCGACATGCGGAACCATTTCAACAACAGCATTTTGATTGATGGTCATTTGTACGGGTTCGATGGCAACTCCAATCTCGGTCGCGTGGTCCAACTGACGTGCCTGGACTTCGAAACGGGAGAAACGAAATGGCAGCAAGCCGGATATGGCTGCGGATCGCTCATGGCTGCCGACGGCAAACTTCTGGTCCTGAGCGACCACGGGGTATTGGCCGTGGTCGAGGCCAATCCCAAGACGTTTGGGGAATTGGCGCGAGCGGATATTCTCACGAATCGATGCTGGACCGTCCCAATTCTCGCGGACGGCCACGTCTTCGCGAGAAATGCCCGGGGAAAGCTGGTCTGCGTCAAATTGCCGCAATCCCCAGCAGACTAAAGCACGTCCAGAAATTTCCCGTTTTTTCCTGGAAGATCTGTCACGGAGTCCCGTTCCATATGTTACACCGGATTGTGAATTCGGGGGGGGAATGTGTCGACTCGTTTTGACATCGCCGTTAAAACGGTGCAAAATCGATCAGTAACAGAGTCCGAGGATTTTCCGCTTGGAACTCTGATTGCGCTCGCAAGTTCACTTCAAGAAATGACTCACAATTCTCAATCACTCTTGGGGAGTGTCCTATCGACGCGGCAGTTCCCCAAACGTACTTGACCACCAGGGAGAAGACCATGCCTCGGTTTTTGATGAGATTCGCGTGGCTGATGGGAATCGCTGGCACGCTCTTGAGCGTCCGCCCCATCGCCGCGCAAGATGATGCCCAATTGCGAAAAATCGCAGCGGACGCGTACGACGTATTTTCGAACCATTGCTATAGCTGCCATGGAGCCCAGATCAAATTTCCTGGGCTGTACATCCTTGAGCAAGACTCGCTGATCGCCGACCGTGGCGAGGATTTAGACCGCTACGTTGAACCGGGCAAACCTGAGGAATCGGAAGTCTGGTATCGAGCCGTTTCGATCGGGGATATGCCTCCCTCGGGACCTCTGTCTGACGAAGAAAAAGACAAAATCGTCAAATGGATCGAGGCCGGTGCTCCCAAGTTGGCCCCCATCAGCAATCGTGACTTCATTTCAGAAGAAGAGATTCTGAAAAGCATTTCTCAATATCTCTTCAACGAAGTCCGCAAAGAAGACGCACCAAAGGTGCGGTTCTTTTCCATCGCACACCTCCACAACAATCCCACCGTCCCCGCAAAACACCTTCGCCTCTATCGCGCAGCGCTGTCGAAGGTCATCAACAGTATGAGCCAGGGAAGCCGGATCGTCGTTCCGAAGGCAATTGATCAGAACAATGCCGTGTTCGCTGTGTTTCTTCCCGATCTCCGTTGGGATGTGCTTGGCGAATGGGACAAAGTCGTGAAAGCATACCCTTATGGCCTGAAACCCTCCGATACGGACGCCCGGGATGAGTACGATAAAATCGAAGAACTCCAAGGGGCCTTTTTCGACGGCATCGCCTACATCAAAGCAGACTGGTTTATTGTCGAAGCCTCAAAGCCTCCACTCTACTACGACCTTGTCGGCGTTCCAGAGACGCTGCAAGAACTCGAAGAAGAACTGGGAATCGAGTTCGAAGACGACTTTCGAGAAAACCGCCTCGTGCGTGCTGGCATGTTCGAAAGCGGTGTGTCGACCCAAAATCGGCTCGTCGAACGTCGCGAGAGCCTGGGTGGAAAGATGTACTGGATCAGTTACGACTTTAAAGGTGACGCTGGAAGAAGCAACCTCGCCCGATTCCCTTTAGGTCCAGAGTTTGAGGGAAACCCCTTCAATAACGCGGCCTTCGAACACGATGGTGGGGAAGTCATTTGGGAGCTCCCAAACGGCATGCACGCCTATATGTTAGCACTCGCAGACGGAAAGCGGATTGATGCGGGGCCCGTTGATATCGTGTTCGACCCGTCCGGAACCTCTGGATCTCCACTCATCGTCAACGGGCTTTCCTGCATGAACTGCCATGAGCACGGGACGATCCCTCTCAAGGATGACATTCGTGAGGGGCATGCTCTGGCCAACAACGATGCTGAGAAGAAGGTTCGGGAACTCTATCCGCCAAAAGAAACGATGGATCGTTTGCTCCGAGAAGACCGCGATAACTACTTGCGAGCTTTGACCAAAGCGATGGGGCCGTTTTTGCTCGTCGAAGAAGACGAAATGAACGAGGACGGAAGTAAAAAGAAAATCGATGATTCATCATTTCCGGAACCGGTCAGCTTTGTCGCGAAGAGATACGAGAAAAACGTCACTCTTGATGTTGCGGTCGCTGAACTCGGTTTGAACGATGGCGAAGACCTTCGACGACTCTTGTTTAGCAAGCGGCTGGTACAATTGGGACTCGCTCCTCTCGCACGCCAAAACGGCTCCATCAAAAGGGGCTATTGGGACACCGATGATACCTCGAATTCGGTGTTTCAAGAGGTGGCCAGTGAGCTTCGTGTGGGGACTCCCGTTAACTAAATCGGGAGCCAGATGACGTTGAAGATGGGGGCCTCGCGAAGTCACGACTCCGCGAGGCCCCTTTTGCATTCATAGAAGAGACGTCCGCAATAAGACAAGACATGGCTCAGTCAAACTTTCGCGCACTGGTCTCATTCGCCTTCGGAAAGTCGTCCGGGATTTTCTGCGTCACCTCTCCCGTGGCCGCCCATTCCGTTCCTCGCTGGAGAGCCACGATAAACCCGACACATTCTTGGGAATAGTCGGCATGCCCCATGGGGGTGTGAAACACCCGGCCTTTTCCAAACCGGATTGTCATCAGCATCGGTTCATGTCGTCCGGTGCCGCCGAACTCCTCGCTGGCATAGGCCGTGGCGAGGATCTGCATGTTGTTCGCCGGGCCCCGGAGTTTGTCGTAGAGTTCATCTTTCGAATGCATCCACTCGCTGGGCATCCCCTTCGTGATGGGATGGTCGGGGTCGCGGACGACAATCGGAAACTCGTGCTGGCTTCCGTGGTGGCCGCCCGAGCCGGGGGATTCGTCGCGAATCACCTTTCCATCTTCGGACAGGTAGACATACGGCCCGCTCTGCTCGTTGCGACCACCCCAGCCGCCGAGGCCGATCATCTGGTTGTACTCGGGCCAATCGCCAAAGGAATTATCCGCCGCGTGGACAATCACCAGTCCGCCTCCCTGTTTGACGTAATCCACAAAAGCGGTTCGTGTCTCCTTGGGCCAGGGAGCGGCGTTGTAGCCGAAGTTGGAGATCACGACGTCATACTTCGAAAACTCGGGGCGAAAGTCGGGATCGGTCTGCGGCTTCGGCAGCGCCTCCGTTTCCACTCCAGGGAGCGGATATTTTTCGAGCAGGTCGTTGCCGTTCCAGGTGTACTGTGTTCGGGCAATATCGACGGTGAACAGCCCCGTCTCTTCGAGATAGCTCTTCATCATCACGGTCGTCTTCGGCCACGCGGAGTGGTTGTTTTGACCGTCGATGATTAGAGCTTTGAGTTTGTCGGCGCCGTCTGCGGGGAGCGCGGCTAGAACGATCGCGGCCCATAGAGAGCCACGAATCAGGGACATCGTAAAACGCATGCGAGTCTTCCTTGGAAAACAGGTCGAGGGTCTTAATCGGCTTTCGGGAATATCGAATGAGTTCCCGAGAGCCGCGCATGCACATCAGACTCCGTTTCGCAACGCACTTCAAGTAAGACAAACGCTGCTGGTCAAACCCGGCTCAATGAACGGACTGCATTCGTGATGATCCATTCGCACTCGGAGCAAAATCATCGCGGCAGACCACTTCCACAGACTCGACGCACGCGGTGACCTGATGTTCCGGGAGAATGTCCGTGCGGAGGTAGGCCATCAGCGAATCGGTGACCTCGGTTGTCCCGATGACCTCGATCCGAATTCGCGGGACTCCGGGCCAGTCTTGGCCGTTATTGAGGTCATGTCGGCCCGCTCCCCGGCATTCCGTGGCGGTGTAACCGGTCGCCCCCAACTCGATGAATCGCCGTTCCAGAGCCTCTTCGAGAGCTTCATCCGCGATGACGGTCAGCCGTTTGACAGTCGCCAACCCTTTTCGTCGCGTGGAAAACTCATGTCCAGCGAGCGGTTGCAGCGTATCGAGCCCGATGATCTTCAGCGACAGTCCTTCCTGCTCGAAGTCATTCTGCATCTCATGGAGTTTCTCCATCACACTATGATCGACAAGATGCGTCTGACTGAGGTCGAGGATGATGTTCTGGCGCTGTACCAGTCCAATGTCTTCCAACTGGCGACGGAATGGGATCCAGTTGCTGAACACCGCTGACTGACGCGCCCGAATGATACAGGTCGATTCGTCTTTTTCCTCAACTTCGAGATAGGGTTTGAACAGCGAGGTCATGGGAACGCCATTCATGACGTGAATCACGACTTTCATCACAATTCCGATGGCGATCCCGATCAGCAGGTCGGTGGCCAACACCGCGATGATCGTTGTCACGAAAATGACCAACTGCTCCCGACCGATCTTGTAGATATGGAAAAACTCCATCGGATGAGCCAATCGATACCCGGTATACACAAGCATCGCCGCCAGCGCTGCCAAGGGGATGCGATGCAGGTACATCGGCAACAGGGCGACGCAGACGAGCAGGAAGATGCCATGCCAGAAGTCGGCGAACCGGGTGCGAGCCCCGTTGTCAATGTTGGCGCGGCTACGGACGATTTCCGAGATCATCGGCAATCCCCCGACACACGAAGCACACAAGTTGGCCACCCCGACGGCCACGATATCCCGGTCCATGCTGCTCTTGCGTTTATAGGGATCAAGCAGGTCGATCGCCTTCGCACTGAGGACGGACTCCAGTGTGCCGATCATGAAAAACATGAACACCCACTTCCAGGCTTTCACTTCGCCGAGCGCTGAGAAGGCGGGGAAGGTGATCTCATCGAACATTCCAAACACGCGGCCGGGCATGGAGACGAGGTATTGTTCTCCCAGTTGGTACTTGTGGTCGCGAAGAACGTAGGTGTGTTCGTGCAGGAGATCGAAAGCCATTCCCATCGGGACGGCGACGATCAGCACGACGAGCGGAGACGGAAGCGCCTTGAGAAAGGTGACTTTTTTCCCGACCAGCGGCCAGAGAAACATGATCAGCAGGCTGGTCATCCCGATCGCCGCGATCGCCGGATTCGCCTCCGCGATGAAATGGGGAATCTCTCGGAGCAGTTCGAGTGGCTCTCCCTTGGCCGTCACGCCCAAGGCGACGGGGAACTGTTTGAGCATAATGATGACGCCAATCGCGGCGAGCATGCCGTGCACGGCGGAGACGGGAAAGAACTCACTGAGGATCCCGGCTTTGAAGACTCCAAAGAGAATCTGGAACACGGCCGCCGCGACTCCGACCGCGAGTGCGGCCTGATAGGCGACCATGTCCGCTTCGGAGAATCCGCCGACGGCCCCATCGCCGCCGAAGTCCTTAACGCAGCCGAGCACGATGACAATCAGACCAGCGGCTGGTCCCTTGATCGTCATCTCGGAATTGCTCAAGAACGTCGTGACCAAAGCCCCGATGATGGCCGTAAACAGCCCGGCAATCGGGGGGTACCCACTAGCCAGGGAGATCCCCAGACACAGTGGCAATGCAATCAAAAAGACCAGGAACCCGGCCGTCAAATCCTGCTTCAGGTATTTGACGAAACCGGCGGCATTTCCACGAGGGATTTCGAGTGTTTCGTTGGACATCGTTTTTGTTCTGGGGTTTTATTCTGAGGGAGTCGGTGTGGGAACAGGATTGGCGAGGTCACCCACGAGAAAATGTGACAACGGTTTCGAGGAATGGATGGGGACCGATGCGGAGACGGGTTCTTTGCCAACGTGACCGCTTGGCCTTTCTGGCGACGCAGACTCCTGACGTTGGGCGATCAACTCCGTGGCCGCGTGGAACCGCGAAGCGACGCCCGGCTGGGGCCAGAGTCCGCCGCCAAACAACAGCAGGATTAAAGTGAGCACGGCCACCCGTTCTCCCCAGCGGCTGCGAATGTCGATCGACGTCTGATGACGCTTGCCTGTGAAGACGCGGAAGTAGGCATGAAGCACCGCGAGACCGTTGAGCGTTGTCGCGAGAACAACGGCAGCCCCGACAAGTGGTGCGACTTGCACGGCCCCTTCCACCAAGAGTTCGGTCCCGATGAAGCCAAGCGTCCCCGGGAAACCGATACTCGCAAGCCCCGTGACCAGGAAGAGTGCGGCCAGCATCGGGATATGTTCGTAAAGGCCGTGAAACTCCCCGAGAGTCAGACGTCCCGTGCGTGCCTCGATCGATCGCAACGTCAGACCAAATCCGCCCAATGCCAAGCCGACGGAAATCCAGACACACAGGGCGCCGGTCAAGCCGACCGGCGTGGCAATTTCCAGCCCGACCAGGACGAGAGACGCATGACTCAACAGCAGGTAACAGAAGAATCGCCGGGCGTCTCGTTGGACCAGAGACATTCCAGCGGCATAAATGGCGGTGATCAACGACAGCAGTGCGATCGCTCGAAGTGCCCAGTCGGGAGCGATCGGCAGGACGAGTCGCATTGTGGCATAGGCCCCGACCATCGGGACGACAAACAACAAGGACGTGCCGAACGAAGCGTGTTCGAACAGGTCCGTCATCCAGCAGTGGACCGGCACGACTCCGCTCCGGAGCAGAACGGCGGCCATCAGCATGACAATCCCAGCGGTCATCCCCACGGAGTTGGGAGGACTGGCGACGATCAGACCTTGCCCGGCGAGGAGCAGGCCGACGAAGAGTCCCATGTGGATCAGAAAAACACGCGTGGGGCGTTTGCGTTGGCGGAGTTCGATCCAGGGAGGGACGACCCCTGCGATCAGCAGCGCAATGACCATCCAAGGAGATTTCGAGCTGAGTGTGGCCAACAGAATCGCTTCGGAGAAGTGGGCGCGAGGAAACGAAAACCGCTGGACCTTGGTTCTCAAAGTCGCAAGTTCTGTGAGCAAATAAAGCAGAGCGCATAGCGGAAGCAGAGGAGCGCTGAGTTCGTCGATCACGAACACTTCATGCCCCACGATCGTCGCCAGAAGGTCCCAGTGGTCGTGTGCTTGAAACGTATGCAAGCTAACAAAGTCCTGCCACGCTCCAATGGTACACAACAGGGTGAAGGAGGCGATGAACAGGCTGTGCATTCGAGCCCGTTCACTGTCGCGGATCAGGCTGGTCCAAATCCCCCCCAACACGGGGAGAGCAATCGCGAGTTCCAGCCAGGGGAGGTGCATTTCAATCATGAGAACTCCTCCGCCGGCTGAGCCGTTTCTGAGACTTGGTCAAATTCGCGCGACGTCGTTCCTGACAGGAAGTCCGTCCACCGTCGTTCCATGTTGTCACACCAGTGAAACAGTTTGAGGAATGGCAGCACGACAAATCGATTGAGCAGGGCGTCAAGCGACCCGCGTTCCAGAGCGAATCGGTAGAGTGAAGTCTGCCAGGACGGGGGAATCCAGCGGAGCCAGCCCCCCTTTTCTTGCGGGAGATGGGTTCCCATCGCGTTGCGGAGGTTTTGATAGTCCATCAACAAGGTGGGAGCCCGCAGCAGCTGAAGCGTCCGCAAGCACGCATGCCCGATAATGTGAATGAGAGCCAG
>JAGQQQ010000441.1 GCA_020426125.1 Planctomycetaceae bacterium | reverse complement strand
AATTCTTGGCCGGGCCACCCTGCGGTCCGTCGAACAAGAACATCACACTTCGCTGGGCTGCTGGTTTCGGGAATCGGGGTGGTCGGTTTTCAGGTACTCTTTCCAGGCTTGAGGTAAGAACCGGGGGAGGTCGGAGGCGATCATGCCGGGCGGCGAGAGTTCTTCGGCGGCGATGTCGCCGGCGAGGCCGTGCAGGAAAGTCGCGAGTTGGGCGGCTTCAAAGGGCGAGAACCCCTGTCCGAGGATCGCGGTCAGGAGACCAGTGAGGACGTCGCCCGTTCCGCCCGTGGCCATTCCGGAATTGCCGGTCGTGTTGATGTAGACGCGGTGGCCATCCGTCACAACAGTCCCCTGCCCTTTCAGCACGAGGACGACATCGTGAGTGCGTGCGAACTCTGTCGCCAGTTGTTTCCGGTTCGCTTGCACGGTTCCAATGTCCTGACCGATCAGTCTGGCGAATTCTCCGGGATGGGGCGTGAGCAGTCGCGGCGCGGGGGCGCCAGCGAGGAGATCGAGATGGTCGACGAGTGCGTTAAGACCATCGGCATCAATGACCAAGGGGACCTGAACGCGGGGAATGACTTTGCGGATGAGCCGCTGCGTCCGAAGCGATTGCCGCAGACCAGGACCGATGGCCACGGCGTCCATGCCTTCGAGCTTTCGGTACAGCTTTCTCCGGGCTCGGACTCGCAAACGGCCGTAGATGTCATTCAGCAAGGGAATGATCAGATAAGATGGCTCGATCGCTGCGACGGCGTTCACGATGAACCGAGGGACAGCGAGATAGACCAACCCGGCTCCTCCACGTAAAGCTCCCAGCCCTGCGAGAGCCGCGGCGCCACTCATTCCCCGACTGCCAGCGACGATCATGACTTTGCCAAAGGAGCCTTTGTGTCCGTCTTCCGGACGGGGGGGTATCAAGGGGAGCTGTGTGACGTGTTGGAGATCTGTCATGGCGTCGTCGAAGTCGTTTGAAGGAGGAGCACGGAGCGGTCTTCGGGTGGGGTTTCGCACAGGGGGACGCTGACACCCCGCTCACGTTACGGGCGTCCGTATTCCGCGATGAATTGCTGTTCGTCGAGGACCCTAATTCCGAGTTGCTGGGCTTTCTCCAGTTTACTCCCCGCCTTCTCTCCCGCGAGGACAAAATCGGTATTCTTCGAGACGCTGCTGGACGCTTTGCCGCCGAGTTGAATGATGTAGTCCTTGATGCCGTCGCGCGTGAAATGTTCCAGAGTTCCGGTGGCGACGACGGTCTTTCCGGAGAGCGGCTTGTCGGCCGATCCCTCTTCTCTGGCGGCTTTCTCCGGAACCGGTTCGCCGAAGTTCAAGTGGAACTGCCGGAGTTCATTGACGATGGTTTTTCCCGTGTCCGAATGAAGAAATTCCTGGACAGACCGGGCAATCACGGGACCAATTTCGTTGACCTCCGCAAGGGATTCCGCCGACTGCTCGGCGATTTTGTCGAGTGTCCCGAACGTGTCCGCCAGGATGCGTGCGTTGCTGACGCCCACATGCCGAATGTTGAGTGCAGTCAGCAACCGCCACAACGGCCGCCGCTTCGTCTCCTCGATGCTGCCGAGCAGATTGTCAACGGACTTCTGTCCCATCCGCTCCAGCGCGAGCAGTTCCTCGCGGCGGTCTTTGAGTCGATAGACGTCGGAGAAGGAGGTCAGCAGCCCGGCGTCGATCAGTTGTTCGACGACCTTGATCCCCATGCCTTCAATGTCCATCGCCTGCCGGGACGCGAAGAATCGCAGGCTTTCGCGAAGCTGGGCCGGGCAGACGGGATTGATGCAACGGATATAGACGCCCCCTTCGTCTTGAACGACCTCCCCCCCACACGCCGGACACTTCTCGGGAAAAGAAAACTCCTGCTCGGAGCCGTCTCGAAGGTGCTCCTCCACGCGAACCACATGGGGAATCACCTTGCCCGCTTTCTCGACGACGACTTGGTCCCCGATCCGCACGCCCAACCGGTCGAGTTCGTCTTTGTTGTGCAGGCTCGCACGAGTGATCGTCGACCCGGCAATTTCGACCGGAGCCAGATGGGCGACCGGAGTCAGCGTCCCGGTTTTACCGACTTGAATGTCGATCTCTTCGACTTTGGTCACGGCTTCGTATTTCTCCCATTTGTAGGCAATCAGCCAACGGGGACTCTTCGAGGTAACGCCAAGTTCGTCGCGCTGGGCGAACTGGTTCACCTTGATCACGATTCCATCGATCTCCAGATTGAGGGTATGAAGTTCCTCCATCATTTGCTGGCAGTGCTCGATGGTCGCTTCGATTCCCGATCGAGTTTCCACGCGCGGCGTCGCTGGAACACCGGCCTCTCGGAGCCATTGGAGGTATTCCATGTGCGAGGAGACATCGAGACCTTCCGAGTAGCCAATGCCGTGTGCCAGGAACCGGACTTTGCGGGCTGCGCAAAGTTTCGGGTCCAGCAGTTTCAAAGCTCCCGCCGTCGTGTTGCGGGAGTTGGCAAACGGTTCCTCCCCTCGTGCCTCCTGTTCGGCACGCAAGTGGGCGAAGTCGGTGTTAGTGATATACGCTTCGCCACGGATCTCGGCGACGGCTGGCGGCTCTTCGAGAGCGAGTCGCAACGGGACCCCGCCCACTGTCCGGGCGTTGTGCGTGATGTCGTCCCCCTGTTGGCCATCTCCGCGAGTCACTGCTTGAACAAATTTCCCGTTTTCATAGACGAGTGCCATCGCGACGCCGTCAATCTTGTACTCGATGCTGTATTCGACCGAGTCCATTCCCAGCAACTTGCGAACCCGGGTGTCGAACTCGCGAACTTCGTCGAGGGAATAGCCATTGTCGATGGAGAGCATCGGCAGCCGATGCGGGACGGTGCGAAACCCCTCGATCGGAGCCCCGCCCACTTTGTGAGACGGACTATCGGGAGAGTCCAATTCGGGGTGGTCGCGTTCCAGTTGCTCCAGCCGCTTAAGCAATTTGTCGAATTCCAGGTCGGAAATTTCCGGTTGGGCTTCGACATAATAGAGCCGGTTGTGGCGTTCGATTTCTCGACGAAGTTCCGCCACGTCTTCCGCGGGGGTCTGGCTCATTCGGTTGGACTTTCGAGATGGGTGCGACGGGACTTGAGGACGTCTCACGGGGACGCTCGGATATCGCCAGAAATTGTACGGAACGAGCCAGAAAGAAAGGAGCGGGAAGGCCGATCCGCTACGCCAACAGTTCGAGCGAATTTCGGGAGAGCCGGAAGCGACGCTCTTTGGGGACGTGAAGAAATCGAACGCGGGTGACGCGGAGGGATTTTCCTGTTGTTTGTCGTGGGTCTCCCAATTGTTTCCGGTTTGTTCAGAAGTTTCATGATGGGGACACGAGTCGAAGAATCAATATGCCAGCCCCGCGATAGCCGTGACAATCCGTTCAATCCGCGTCATCCGTGTCCCGTCCCGTTTCACAACAACTCCCAAGTCAAAAACACAATTGGAGTTTTGCTTGAACACAGCGTCGCGGAGATTTTTCGTTCAATGTGCAGGTTGTATCGGGTGTACGGACCCCCATCGAAAATCCCGGGACTTCGGTCGCCGTTCTGCCGATGGGTGGAGAAGGTGGAACACCTGCCAGGGACCGTGGAAGATCGGATGTATCGCACGTTCCCGATGACTCTCTCAAAACTGCAACACCTGAGGCTTGCACGGATGCGAACGATCGCCGTCATGAATCAAAAGGGTGGTGTCGGCAAGACGACCACCAGCGTCAACCTCGCCGCGGGACTGGCTCGACAGGGCCGGCGAGTCTGCGTGATTGACCTCGACCCCCAGGCCCATGCCTCTTTGCATCTGGGGGTGGAACTGGCGAGCGGAGTGCATTCCATCTATGAAGTGTTTGCGGGGACCAAAGCCTTCGGAGACGTGACGCAACTCGTCTCGTCGAATCTCTGGCTGGCGCCGGCGAATCTCGACCTGGCAGCCGCGGAAGTGGAGCTGGTCGACGTTCAAGGGCGCGAGTTCATCCTTCGCGAGGGGCTTCAGAATGACGCGGTCGCCGACAAATTCGACTATATCATTATGGACTGCCCGCCGTCGTTGGGCGTGCTGACCATTAATGCCCTGTCGGCCGCCAAGGAAGTTTTCATCCCGTTGCAGCCACATTTCTTCGCCCTGCAAGGCTTGAGCAAACTGTTCGAAACCACGGCGCTCGTCACCCGTCGCTTAAATCGGGACCTCAAAGTCTCGGGAATTGTGCTTTGCTTGTATGAAACCGGAACCCGGCTGGCCAGCGATGTCACCGACGATCTGATGATGTTTCTGGAGCAAAGCGACGGCAACGCCCCCTGGTCGGCGGCGGAAGTGTTTCAAAGCAAAATCCGCCGAAATATCAAACTCGCCGAAGCCCCCAGCCACGGCCACTCGATCTTCGAGTACGCTCCCGCCTCATCCGGGTCGCAGGACTATGGGGCGCTTGTGCAAGAAGTCCTCGCGGCGGAAAAGCGGGAACTCCCTCTCACTGCGGCAGCTTAACTTCGCCAACCATCACTTCGCCAACCATCACTTCGCCAACCA
>JAGQQQ010000440.1 GCA_020426125.1 Planctomycetaceae bacterium | reverse complement strand
TAAGCGGTGATGGCATGGTCTTTAGCTCCGATTTTGTAAAGCGTCAGGGCTGCGAGACTCAACTGAGCCTCATCGTCCGAACGGAGCATCTCCTGACACTCCTGGATAATCGCTGTCTGAGCCGGAGACGCGGCCATAAACTGGCCGCTGGCATGGTCCTTTTCCTCGGTGCCATCGTTCCGTTCGGCATCCACGTTCCAGAAATACATCGCACCGGGTTCGAAGTCCATGCGTCCCGTTAATGCCGCATTGTGCGACTTCGCGCGGCCTCGAAACACGATATGGTTGTCGGTCGGTCGAGTCGGATGTTCTCGGGATTCCGATCGAATAGTAATGATGTAGGAGGTCGCCTGAGGATGTTCCGGCCAGGAGAATGTGAGATCTGCTCCATTCACCAAGGCCCGGTTGACCGGGCGAACCTCGTCTTCCCGCTCCACTCCTCGAAGAATCACCATTCCCTGAAGGGATGAACCCGGCAAAGAACTGACCGAGGATCGGACCGCGAGGGACTTTCGAGAATCCAGAGTATTGGTTGCCACTCCGCTCTGTGGTGTCAAACCGCTGGCGGTGGCGGTGCGAATACCGGAGGTTGTGACTTTCTCAATATGTCGGTCTCGACTGAAGACAATGGCAATCGACCCGGTTTCGCCGACGCTGACCTTGGTTCCCTCATACACCTGGTTGTACATCGCGCATTTCAGAGGTTCCTTCCCCCCCTCGTGCTGGAGGGTCACATTTCCCTCGACGAGCATGACAACCCCGACCGGCTTCGCTCCGCACGCCCATTGGGGCAAGGAAACAGAGAAAACCATCGCCAAACAGGCCATGACTTGCCGAAGATGCAAAAACAATAGACGGGACATATTCACTCTCCTGTGCCCTTTTCGGCACGTGAATTTGGGAATCCCTGATCGATCGCCATCCCTTCAGTCCCCCATCATGCAACGAATTGACAGGGGGGACTGCGACACCAATCTTACCATATATCCCAAACACTTCCTCAGATTTGATTGTACGATGACGAATGCCCGTCCACATCCACTAACACCGGGTGAACCAGAATTTCCCGGTGTTTTCCCTTAACGCTGATTCGGCGCGGATCTTCCCAGATGACTCCCAGAGACTTTCGATCTGACTCTGAGAGCTGGTCGTAAGTTGTCTGCCCAACAAGGATTTCCACTCCTTCCGTTTTTGTCGCGGATTCGATGCGAGCGGCCGTATTCACGGTGTCTCCGATCGCGGTGTAATCCAGCCGTTTCGGCGAACCGATTGTTCCGAGAACGGCCGTTCCCGTGTAAATTCCAATCCCAATTCGGAAATCTTCGGCCCCCAACCGGGCGAACTCCGCCTTGTTCTCGTGGACCAATTGGATCATGCGGATCGCAACCTGGACGGCCCTGAACGGGTGATCGTTCCGCGGGATGGGAGCCCCAAACAGGACCATCAGCCCGTCGCCAATGTATTGGTTGACGATGCCTCCCCCCTCCTCGACAGCCGGCACCACTTTCCCGAAGTAGTGATTCAGCAGCGCGACCACTTCTTGGGCCTCGTGTTCCTCTGAAAAGGTTGTGAAATTCCGGACATCGCTGAATAGGACTGTCACTTCCCGGGTCTCTCCTCGCAGCGCCATTCGCGACGGATCCGCCTCGACCACTTTGGCGACGGCCTCGGATTTGAACATCCCGACCGTTCGACGCATCAGTTTCCAGCGTCGGCCAAACGTAATCGCATACGTCAGAAACCCCGTCATGAGAACCGGTATTATGGGAGCAAACTGACTCCCAAGATAGAACAGCCAATAGGTCGCGAGCCGCCAGAGAACATGGTGTGTGAACAATAGCCCAAAGGCCCCTTCCAGACTGGCCCGGACCATAAGTGGACCGAGCATTGCCCCGGTCAGGCAGACCACGAGCAGTGTGACCCATCGGGACGGATAGGTTAGAAACGCGCGATCATAAAGTGTCGCCACAATGTTCGCGTGGATTTCCGGTCCCGGCATTTCCTGTGCACTCGGCCGTCCGAACAGTGTGGTCACTTCGGAAATCACCGACGCATTTGCAAACGGTGTTGGATGCCGGTCCCCCAAATACTCCGCCGTTCCCCCAAAAATCACGATTCGACCGGACCAGTCCTTGGAGTCCAGATCGGGGTTCTTCGACGCGGCCCAGGCGTCGGCGAAACTGACCCGATCCACCGACCCCGGAGGACCAACGAAATTGATGATCAATTCTCCGTTGTGGAGCGGCAGATCATCCGTCTCAATATCCGTCGCGCCACGCGCGACCTTCACGAGCGAATGGGCGAAATGTGCGAAGTCGGTTTGCTCCTCAATATCCTCCTCCGAGTCAGACGGAAGACGGGCCAACAAGAGTTGTTTTCGAATGAACCGATCGGGATCGGGGGTCAGATTGACGAAGCCGTAGTCGGTCAATTGCGGATCAAACAGGCGCTTGACCCGCCATTGGGCCACTGGCAGCAACCTCTGCCCCTGTGACTGCCCCAAGACCGGGAGCACCACCTTTCCTGATAACAAGACTGCCGCACCAAGGCCCTCGGCATTCCCCTCTTTGTCTGTGTTCTTGAGGTATTCATGATCCTCCAATTCTTCCGGGATCATGAGATCCAATCCAATTGCGGCGACGCCCTGAGCAGTCAGATACTCGACGATCTCCTTCAGTTCTGGGCTGAGAAAATTGATCGGTTTCTCGATCTCCGAAAGTGAGGCATCATCCAACGCAATTAACGTCACAGGACATGAGGAATCCCGTTTCTCCCGGACAATGAAACAGGTGTCATAGGCCCAGATTTCCAGCGAGGCCAGCAAGGGATGGAGTGAAATCACCCAGGATAAAAGCGCAGCGATCAAACCGATCCGGACACCACGAGCCCAGGTCGAACTCCAGAGTTGTCGCGCGTTCAGCCGGTTCACATGCCGTCAATCATTCAGCGGGAGGCATCTTTCAAGTCAGACTCAAGTCGGGCAACAGGAATGACAGCAATCCAGGACGAAGAGGGCGGCTTCCCCAAGACCGGAACGATTTATCCTTCGTCCCCGAAGTCGTCATCCGAACCATCTGCCAGATCATCCTCAATCTCTTTTCGTGACGGCCTCGGAGCCCGGCGAAAGACCGCCACCACGTCATCCACGGGAACAACGTACAACACGTTGTTCGACTCCAGGTCAACGGGAATCGCGTGCTTGGGATGAAACAGAACCTTATCATACTTCGCCACGGGGAATTCCTCATCATTCTCGACTTCCACACTCACTTCGACCACCCGCCCTGTGATGGTGGGAATCTCCGCTTGATCCGGAAGCAAAATCCCCCCTTTCGTCTCGTGACGCGCTTCGTCTTTGCGAATCAGGATTCGTGGTCCCAGCGGTTCGACAAATTCATCCATTATTTCATGCCCTCGATGGAGGCGTTGCCAGGTCAATGATGATTCAGGCGATTATACGCGCCTTCGAACCGAAGAGCGACGGCAGGATCCAAATCACACAGAATCCTCAATTCTTCGCGAAAATTGGCAAGCAAGAAAATCTCCATTCTCGTCGATCGGTCTCTTGCCATTGACGAGAGGAACGGGAAGACTAGAGGGAATGCGTAATCTGCGAAATCGTTGTAACTTAACCCCTTAGGAGAGTTGGAAATGGGAAAATCCCGGACTTCGCCGATGTTCGCATCAGGGCCTGTCTGGTTGTCATTCCTCTTCGTTTTGATCTTTGCGACCTCAGGGAGGGCCGAAACCAACCCGATCCCGGAGCGTCAGCGACGAGAACAACGAGGGATTCGAGGCGAGGAAGTCACCAGATCCCCCGAACAGCAAGCCAAGGAGCTCGCCGCGGCACTTCGCTCAATCAACCAAAGCTACGGATTTCGCGGGATGCGGAGCCCCCATGCGTTTACCGCCGGCTCGATTTACATCGACTGGGATGCCTATGACCTTCCTCATCCAGAAGATCTGACGTTGACTCCTCCAAATCCCCGCAAGTTCGCTGGAGATGACGGCCTTCTTCCCGTTTCGAAGACCTCGCCGAAACACCAGATGAAACCGGAATTGGTCCCTCCCCGTTCCCCACCAGAGCCGGGGACATTGCATATCGAGTTCTGCATTGACCTTCAGGAGTGCGAAGGTCCTGACTCAATCCCCATTCTCTGTCTCGGAGAGGATGGCTCGATCAACAGTCCCGTCTTCGTTGACCAATACCGGGGCCAATTACGACTGCGACTGACAACGAATCACCCCGACTGCTTTGGCTCCCTTGTTCACGAAGTCAATCTGGGATCCTTCTGCGGTCGTCGCCGCATTCGGATATTCTATGCCTCAGATCGTTTGACCGTTTCCATCGATGGTCATTCCCACTCAATCGAAGGGATCCACGGACACCTCCCCCCTTTGAGAATTGATTCGTGCCAACCGAAAGTCAACTCCGCCTGGGGACCGAGGTTGCATCTGATTCACTGCGTCTATCCCTAAAAACTTCTCACCCCCCCCGAAGTCCGTCATGGAATCGCAATGCCAATCGGGGACGAGATTCATGGCCGAGTGAGGAGACTTTGATGACTCCTCGAGTACCAGCTCTTGCGGACCATGTGAGCGAAAATCGAAATCGATTTCGCTTAAGCGATAACAGCGTCGTCGCTCCCAACAAGAGGGAATGAACTCGTCCTCCCGTTTCTTGCCGTCACTCGAAGCTCCTATTCATTGCTTTCCCAGGGGTGCTTCAATTCATTTGGGCTCAGTTTCGGCGTGCCGACCGATATCTAGCAATCAGGCTGAGAGCGACGGCTCAATCCCCAACATTCAAATTTCCCCTTCGACTTTTTGACTCGGTTTTACACAAGTGCAAACCGGCCTGCCTTCTGGTTGGTGGTCACTTCTGTTTTTCCGACCCGTTCGATACGCTCAATCGATTGCCGTAAAAACCCGAAAGACTCCTTTCCACGGCATGAGCATTCTTGCGAGGTGAATGTATGTCTTCCCGAATTCCCGTGGCGGGTGTTCTCGCCGGTCTGCTGTTCCTGACGTCCCCGTTGCTTGCAGCGGATGCGAAACAACGGGCTGAGGAGATCTTGAAAGAGACGGGGGTCCAGGGGGGATTCGTCGTCCACGTGGGCTGCGGCAATGGCGAATTGACCGCCGCCTTGAAGGCGTCAGATGCCTTTCAGGTGCATGGCCTCGACCGGAATGCGAAGAACGTTGAGGCCGCACGCGCGTCCATTCAATCCGCCGGCCCCTATGGTGACGTCGCCGCCGACCAATGGACGACCGCAAACCTTCCCTATGTCGACAACCTCGTGAACTTGCTGGTCGTCGAACAAGAATCGAAGCTGTCCGAGTCGGAAATGCTTCGCGTTCTCGTCCCCAACGGCGTCGCCTACGTGGAAGACGCCAACGGCAACTGGGAAAAGACCGTGAAGCCGTGGCCGGAAGAGATCGATGAATGGTCGCACTATCTGCATGACGCATCGGGCAATTCGGTCGCCCACGATGACGCCGTCGGACCTCCGCGACATTTGCAATGGGTCGGCAGTCCCCGCTGGTCCCGGCACCACGACCGCATGGCCAGCATGAGCGCACTGGTCAGCACTAACGGCCGCATGTTCTACATCATGGATGAAG
>JAGQQQ010000439.1 GCA_020426125.1 Planctomycetaceae bacterium | reverse complement strand
GCTTTACAAAATCGGAGCCAAAGACCATGCCATCACCGCTTATCGTATGCTCTCAACGGAAGTTCCCCAAAATCCGCTCATCCGCGTCGCTCTCGGAACGCTCTATCAGGAAGTGCAATGGTACAGCCTCGGGGAAAGAGAATATGAGGCGGCCGTCGATCTCGGCTACGATGAAAGCTACATGCAGGCGGCTCGTGTCGACCAGCAGTTGACTCCCTCCTCCTATCCTAGTCGTGATCTGAACGTCTTCTTGAACGACGCAGTCCGAATGTTGGAATCCAGCGATTCCTGGGAAGAGTTTCTCCGCGAGTTTGTTTCTCCCGAATCTCGGACAAAAATTGACCGCAGAATGGAGTACTCGCTGCTCCAAGCACTTCGAACGATTCAGGGCACTGCACCCGACCAGGAGGAACCCGACACGGGAATTTCGACTTTCGAGTGTCACTCCGCGATCGGTGGCCTGGAACGAATTTCGGTGGCTAAGAACGCGGATGATGGCCGGTTATTTCTGAAATTCTGATCCAAGAGAGAGACGAATTCCCGTTGCCTTGGAGTTTCCCAGGTGATGATCGGTTGCTTGGACTTCTCTTGTGCGATCCTCACGATGAGCGTGTCTTCAGAATTGTCTTGTGCGAAACCTTGCGGATCAGCGAGACTCCGTCGATTCGGTTGGGGTTCGACATTACAAGTATCCGGAGTGTGTTGCCCTTTTTCCTGACTTGGAATTTGGCAAGATGTTCTCTTCCCGTTTGGTTGCTGTTTGCCTGATGACGATAGTTCCATTGATGTGAGGTTCAACGGAGGGACAACGTGCGCAGGGAGGCACTCTCCGTTTTTTGCTCGATCCGAACTTCGCTACATGTCTCTGTTCTTCCGGTTCAGTGTCGGCCTCCTCGCATTCCTGGCTTTCACGATCTGGGGGGGGCAAGCGGTCTTTGCTCAGGAATTGACCGCAAAGGAATTCCCCCTCTCAACCAGACCGGTGGTCTTGCTTTCGGTCGCGGCACCTTCGCCGAACACTTGGGATTCCAACCCAGGGCGGAAGCTCACCGGGTATCTGGGAAACCGATCCTGCGCCGCATCAAGTTGCCACGGAAATCCAAGCCGTGCGGATCTGCTTCAGTCCGCCGCACACTTCTATCAGGATTATGACCCTCACGGCAAAGCGGGAGTCCTCCTGTACGATGATCGATCGGCCGAGATGATGGCACGGCTGGGGATTTCCATCCCTGCGTGGAAATTCGAGGCCTGCCTTCGGTGCCATGCTCCTGGAGGACTCTCTCCGAACCTGGATCTGGGAACTGCCATCGCCGAGGGGGTGGGCTGTGAGTCGTGCCACGGATCCGCCTCCAAATGGGTGGCTCCTCACCGGAGTGAGGCGTGGAACTTCCCAGCACAATGGTCATCCTCGGCCAAAAACGCTGCGGGGTTTGTGGAAACGAAGCATCTGCCCACTCGAGCGGAGATGTGCGTTGCGTGCCATGTCGGATCGCCGGGGCAACAGGTGACACATGACCTGATCGCGGCGGGGCACCCCAGGTTGACGTTTGAATTCGCCGCGTATCAATCTTTGCTGCCATTTCATTGGAGGCGATCCGATGATTCCCGTCGTCTGGCAAACCAGAATCAAACGCGGGACGAGGTATCGCTCGAGGCGCAATCCTGGCTCATCGGACAGCTGGTGACGGCGAGGGCGGAATCTCGATTGATTCGTGAGTCCATTTCCTGCGAAACGGCATCCTTTCCCGAACTCTCGCAGTATGACTGCTTCGCGTGTCATCACGATCTGAGTCATCCATCAGCTCGTCAAACCCATCGCTCCTCCCGT
>JAGQQQ010000017.1 GCA_020426125.1 Planctomycetaceae bacterium | reverse complement strand
GGTCGTTGGGGTCATCACTAATGTTGTAGCTCTTCTTGACTTCGGGAAGAATCTCTTCGGTGAGAAACTGGAGATACCGGTCCCCTAAGGCATCGTATTCAAAACTGCGATTGAATCGCGGCTGGGCATTGTCATTCGCCGCAGGGACGACACCAGGGCTGACGAAGATCCCGATCTGCACGGGAATCTCCCCTTTGTGAATCAAATTGTCGAGAGCGGGAATGAGGTGCCAGCCCTTCGCCCGATTCAATCCATCTTGCACAACGAACACACATGTCGGCTTATTGGCGTTGTATTGTTCGGGAACATAGAGCCAGTAGTCCCGTTCTGTGCCGGGAAAGACTTTGCTTTTCCAAGAGATGGGGCCGATGATCTCCCCTTGGGGAACACCATCGTGAGGTTGTGAGTCGGCGGTCAGAGGGTATTCATTCTGGGCGAAGCAAGCCCCGGCCAGCCAGCCCATTCCCCAGCAGACAGTCAGAACGTGGAAGACCTTCATGGGTGAACGCTTTCTGCTTATCAAGGCACGGTTGTCGTTTGTTGTCGGAATCCGTTGAATCCGTTTTCGAGATGCTAACGGACCCTTTTCAACAACGCGAACGATGACCGCCTTCAAGAGCTAAAAGCGAAACGGCTGAAGCAAGTGGTGTCGAAGTTTCGTGCTGACAGGATCGGCGAAGTCGTATTCTCCGCGCCAAACGGTGACATGAAATGCCCCAGCCCGTCGATTCCAGTATTTGCCATCCCGTTTGGGGACCTGCTGATAAGGGTGCACCAAGGTTCTGCGTTCGAACAACACAGAATTGATCGACAACCGGACATGCCCGGCCGTGGGGACGACGACGCAATTCTTCCCCTGTTCATACGGCATCCATAACACGTCCTCTCCGGTTTCTAATTGATAAAGGAGGGCAGCCCAGGGCGCTCCATTCATCTTCAATTGATAGTAAGCCAGGGAATTGGGGCCATATTTGTGCCCTTCCGGCGGCGCGGGGACCACCTCGCGGAATCCCCCTTGAAAGAACTTGCGGTAAAAGCTGATGGCAGCCGGCTTAATGGTCCCTTCGGCATCAATGCGCAACGCATCATCCTTGGCCAAGGTGGTGCGACTCAAGAGATAATGTTCGTCGGACTGGTGAACATCCCAGGGCTCAAGGTCCCGTTCCTCTTTGGACCAACGAATGAGCCCCATCATGAAGGCGTTGGGGCCATCGTCCTCGAATTCGAGTTCTTTCTTTCCCAAGTCTTCGGCTTCGTCCTCGGTGAGTTCGGCCACTAAGAATTTGCGGAAATAATACTCTCCTGACGTCCATCCTCCTTCCGGCGCGTCGGAAGTGCCGTTGATCTGAAAGACTTTCTGCCCTTTCTTCAACGGGAACTCTTGCGTGGCCAAGATATCGTTTTGGGCAGACCGGATGAGTTTAATCCGAATCTTCAGGTTGTCTTCAGGGACCTCGTCATTCATCTCCATCCGGACATTCCACACAAGGGGAGAGAGGAGTTGCCCCATGGGCGGTTGCGGCGCATTGGATGCTGTGAGGACGTTGCGAATTTTCCGCGCTTCTTCCTCAAACTCCGCGAGTTTGTCCCTGGTATAAAGCCAGGCGAAATCCGTGTTCGCTTGAAGTGGGTCGGCCCCATCCAGCCGGAAATCAAATTCGAGAGTCGGCTTCAGTTCGGCGGTGGTCATGATGCGATGCGTCTTTTCCGCCTTCGCGCATCGCTGGAGTCCTTCATCCGCTTCCTCACGATCGGGAAAAACCTTCTGAGCCTGCTCGAACTTTCGTCGCGCGGCGGAATACTCTCCCTCAGCGAGGAGATCGCGTCCATCCTTCAAAAGTGTTTCATAGCGGTCTTTGTCGTCCTCGAATTGAGCGGTCCTGTCGGCAGCCATGTCGGCGATGTCATATTCAATGGTTCCGGCTTTCGCGAGGTCTCGGGCAATTTCAAATTGCTTGTTCGCAGCGACTGCATCTTCGTCCTCAACCGCTTCGTGCCCCTGCCTCATATGGGACTCGAATTCCTCAAGCCCATCACCCCGTTTTTCAATGTCTTCGCGGAGTGATTCCAAGTTCTTGAGTTCCCGGGGCGAGGGAATCGGCAGTTTCCAGATGTGCAGACTCCCGTTGTCCGTGCCACACAACGCAAACTGCCCAGTGGGAGTAAAGGCGATCGCGTGGACATCACTCCCAAGGGACTTCTCGCTGGTGTCCAACCGCTTTCGCTGTGTGTCAAAGATTTGCAAGACATGCTCCTCGTCAGCGAACGCGATCCGTGTGATTCCCGCGGATCCGATGGCGGCGTGGAGCCTCTGTTCTCCCCGAAGATCGGCAAACCGGGTCAATTGCAGCATTCCCCCGGACCCCAAATCCCAAGTGGCGAATGCTCCGTTGTCGGCCCAGGCATGGATCTGGCCTCCATCGGCCGAACCGGTGATGTCGAGAATCTTTCCCCCGAGACGATTGAGCGATCGAACGGGAGCCGCCTCGTTGCCAACGGCCCAAACGACGACGCTGCCATCTTCGCATCCGGAAATCAGATGCCGACCATCATAGGTGAGCCGCGCGGCGGTGACGGTCGAGGGATGCGGACCGTATTTGTGGAGTTCGCGTTCCGACTCGATTTCCGTCAACCGCACGGTTCGATCGGTTCCTCCCGTAATGATGACATGGCCTAACGAATAGAACTCGACGACTCGAATTGACCCGGAGTGCCGGTCCGTGAATTCGGCCAGAAGTTTCCCCGATTCTCGACTCCAAATGCGAATGACGCCAGCCGCGTCGACTGACGCAACCTCCTCTCCGGTCGGCGAGATGGCGACACTCGTGATGGCCGACTCGTGCCCCGCGAGGGAATGAAGGCCTTCTCCAGATTCCAGGTCCCAGACGCGAACAATCCGATCATCCCCCCCGGAGACAGCGTATTTGTCCCCCGACATCACCGCGACATCACGGATCGCCCCATCGTGCTTCCCAAAGGTTCCCTTAAGGGAAATCGTTCCCTGGTGAAGATCGACTTCCTTGACGTCGGGAAGGTCCGGAACGCTTGGAGTGCGGACCGTGTCCACCAGCAAATCCTCTGTGCCGGCCGGAGTGTCCCGAGCCTCGACCTCCCGGTTGCGAATCACCTCGGTCCGAAAAAAGAGAAACACTCCCAGGCAGGTGATCAACAGGCACAGGGAACATCCTCCGACGAGGAGATCCAAAACTTTACTCCCGCCGAACCGGGCGGAAGACGGCCCCAACGAGACTCGAGGCGTACAGCGGGAAGAAACACGCATGGGATGGATTCTCTCTTCGGGTCGGACGGGGTCCAACCGTCTCACAGTTCGCTTCGGGATGTCAAAATTTGAGCCGGACTTCCGACTGAACGGACGTGGGGGTTCCGGGAGGAAATTTGATTTCGCGCGTTTCAAACGCGATCTCAAATTGCCCCTGGTCCTTCCAGTATTCCGTTTCCCCGAAGAGGCTTTTCGTATCTTTTCCAGCCCGCAGTTCATTCGGGAGGTTCAGACCAAAAATGAACTCTCCCGCGACGGTGGCGGTACGCGGACCGCGAATGGTCGCCGGGACTTCCCAGCCAAATGAGTTTCTTCCGATCCGCATCAGCAAGGCCCCCCAATGGCTTTGCCCAGTGGATTGGTCCACAGCGTGGTAGGAGCGAGCCGCGGCATTGACCGCCCGGACCGAGACTCCTTCGGGCGGAATTCCGATTGGCCCCTCGAACCCAAAGGGGACCGCCCCTGTCGTCTGAAATTGTTTATGCAGGCTTTCCTTCCAGGGAGCGATCTTTCCCGACGTGGTGAACTGATATTTCGTTCCCGCGTCGACGGTGATCCCTGACCGAATTTCGTTTCTGGTTTCGATGGCCTTGCTCGCCGTCACAATCACCGGCGGATGTTTGATCCAGTCCACCGTTCCGAATTGGATTTCCGTCAAAGCTTCGGACCGGATGTCGGACCATTTTTTTGACTGCGGATCCTGAATTTGGATCGCGAAGGTGACCTTGTCGACATCCGACCATCCCTGTTCCGGCGCCGCAACCGGCCAGGAGAAGGAACTCGGAGAATCACGTCGAATGGTGAAGACTTTCTCACTGGGAGCGCCACGTGAAGGCGTCATGACCCATTTCGTCTCGATCAGGGGAACCTTTGCGGTCGCACTGGGAATTCCACGCCACTGAATCAGGACATCCGTGTCCGGAGTCCCCGAACCGAGGAGCCCTCCCACTCGACTGAACGAAAAGACCTGCTTTCCCGCTCCCTGGCGCGAGAGACGAATCTGTCGTTGGAGATTGCGTTCAAGCGACTTGCGGATTCCGTCAAAGTCTTCCGCGAGCATTTCCGCAGCTTCTTCAGCCTGCCGCACTCGGGCCTGTTGACGCCAGTCCTCGATCATGCTCGCCGACGCGAGATTCGACAACGATGGAAGTCGGTCGTCAAATGACGTACTCCGCGGCTTGGAGACCGACACAGCGTACGCCCCGATGACCTCATCGAGAGCCTCTTGTTTTAACTGAGCGGAATGAAAGGAAAGTCGATACGCCGCGACCTGAGCCCAGAACCACTTTCCGACCGGAAGGACAATCAGCGGCACCAAGGCCGCGATGGTGAGCCACTGAAACTTCAACTTGCGTTGTCCGGCCGAACGCTGTGTTGGTGCGGCCGCGATCTGGTCGGAAAACTCTTGACACGTCGGAAACCGTTCTGTTGGCTCCGGGTTTAGGGCTTTGCGAAAAACGCCGGACAGCGATTGGGAAAGAAGCTTCGGCAGCTTTCGAATCAGGCCATCGACCGATTCTCCGTCCTCCAATCGTTGCCCCACGAGACATTCGAGACAGGACAAAGCGAACGCATATTGGTCGGACGCGGGAGATGCCTCAAAACCCAGATGCAACTCCGGAGCCAGATAGTTCGCCGGAACAATGGGGGAAGAGACCTTGGTGTCAACGGTTCGCTGAGACGCCGTCCAGTTCTGAACAACATGACAGACGGCAAAGTCCAGCAGGGAAGCCTCCTCGGAAGCGAGCACAATGGTTTCCGGATGAATGTCACCATGAACGATGGACTTCCCATGCAATTCATCGAGATTCCGCGCAAGCTTTTGGAGCGACTCCATGGCCTCCTGGCCCGACTTCCCTGAGGAAATCCACTCGGAAAGCGGCTTGCCATCTTTGGGGATTGGGAGCGCGACCCCTAAATCATTGCCCGTAAACTTCACGCTTCCGATTTTCAGGATGCCTGGAAAGTCCTGGCGGCCGATCGCCTGAATTCGGGCGGCGGCCTGCTGCAGATCCAAGTCCCCTGGGATCTGACTTCCACTGACCCGTTTGACCAGGAAATGGGCTCCAGTATCCGGCTTTTCCATTCGCGAAAGGGTGATCGCCTGCGTCGACCAGATCGTCGTCGCGGAACGAGATTTCCCGGAGCGTTCAACTTTTCCGGCCCCGCTAGTCGGACGATTCATACGCTCCTCGGCATACCATCAAAGGGATCAATGACAGAAATGGAATGAGACATTCCGTGGTTTCCCAAGTTTTTACTGCTTCAACGCGACGACTCGAAAACCCAGATCGTCGGCAGGCGCCACGGTCGTCCTTGTCGACGATACCGAAACGTTCTGTGGATTCGTCGACCGCCAGCTCCCGCCGCACGCCTGCGGGCCCACTTCGGTCGTCACAAATTCGGCTACGTTTCCGGCCAGATCCAACAGTTTCCAGGGATGGGACTGAGGTCGACTCGGAGAGGGAAACTGTCCCACGGGGGACAGGGAGTCGATTCGGTCCTGGTCCGAATTCTGGCCTGAACAACTCGTATTCGCGTAGATCGCGTCGAACTGATCTCCCCAGAAAAACGGAGTGTCCGTGCCACCGCGATAAGCACAGACCCATTCATCCCGAGTTGGCAAACGATAGGTCATCCCGTCTGCGGCGTGGATCGTGAGCCACTCACAAAAAGCGACCGCGTCCGTGACGGTAATTCCGGTGATCGGCGTTTGATTTAAGTAGACTTCACGAGGCGCGGACCCCGCCATCGCCTCGGCGAGCCAAGTCGGCGCGTTTCCAATGGAAGTGTCGCCAACTTTGTGGGGCCCATACGACTTCTCAAGAAACATCAAATACTGAGCGACAGTGACTTCCTTGGTGGCGATCCAAAATGGCTGAGTGATGGAATCTCCCTTGCCATCCGAATTCGTAAACTTTCCGGGCAGAATTGCGACCAATTCCATGCCCAGGAGATTCTGATAATTCGCGTTTGAATCGATCCTCGCGGGGCGAAGCGCCTCGAGGATTTCCTCAGAGGTCGGTTGAAAGTTCTGGGTCGCTTCGGTTGGGATCGTGACGAGAGACTGAAGGCTATAAGCCGCAGCAATCTCAGCGATGATCAAGAGACAGGCGGCCATGACCCAACCAATCCGGCGACGGATGGCTTTTCGACGCTCCCGAATTTCCGGCGAGACGGCTTTCGTCTCGCGTTTGGCCTTCTTCTTTTGAGAGCTGAAGTAGAGTACGAGCCAAAAACAGACGCAACCTGACAACCCCCAAAACGGGATATTGGAAAACAGGGCTTGAACATAGGGGACATCCTCCGCGAGCGCGGCTCTGAGTGACACGAGCGTCCAGCCGGACAAACCGAGAATAATGACACTGAGACTCGCGAGAGCTGACCGAAGCAGGAGGCTCCTCCCTCCCGGCAAAGCGGCTTTTCCTCGTTTGCCCTTGGGGGATTTCCCACTCTGGGTCGAACCCACCTGCCCGGGGTCCGTCGATTTGTCGAAGGCGACGTCGGGCACTGCCGGGGCAGTTTGTTCAATCTGAGTTTGCGTGGCGACCCATGCGGTCTGCTTTTGCTCCAATTCCTCGGTGGAGATGTCCGACACCGTGAACTCATACTGCCGAATCGCGGCGCACACGGCCTCAGAAAATTCGCGGCAGCTGGCGTACCGCTCGGCCGGCCCCTTCGCAAAGCCTTTCATAACGGCGTTTGAGACCGCTTCCGGAATCGCGTCAGTCAAGTGATGAAGCGGAATCGCTGGCTCCGTATTCACCTTGACGAGAATCGCTCCGAGATTTGGCCCTGTAAACGGCATGTGTCCGCAGAGAAGTTCATAAACGGACACTGCCAGCGCGTATTGATCGACGCGACCATCGGACTCGTGTCCCATAATCGCTTCCGGGGCCATGTATTCCGGAGTTCCCAAGACGATTCCGGAACCGGTCAGCTTCGTCTCTTGATCCGCCTCCTCCGAGACCAGTTTGGCGACGCCGAAGTCACTCAAATAGGAATTCCCGGAGTCATCGAAGAGAATGTTTGCCGGTTTCACATCCCGATGGATAAATCCCTTCTCGTGGATGAAGTCCAGAGCTTCCGCAATTCCCGGGAGCCACCTCAGGACTTCCTGGGGGGGAACGGGGTAAACACCCGCCTTTTTTCCAGACGCGGCCGGGCCGGACGGGGTTGCCTGCGAATCACGCGGCAGAGAGCCCCCTCCGCTGGGAACTGACGTATCCGATGGAGACCGACGTTGACGATCGGACAGGTCTCCACCCGACAAAAACTGCATAACCGCCAACGGAACGCCCTCATGGTTCTCAACATCTCGAATCGGAACAATGTGGGGATGCTGAAGGCGAGCCAGTGAATTGATTTCCCGTTGGAACCGTTTGGCAAACTCGGGCTTCTCCAGCGCGTCTCGGTGGGGAACCTTGATGACCACTTTGACCGGAGGCGAGAATTTTGTGTCGTCAGCGAGATAAACGGCTCCCATCCCTCCTTGGCCGAGTTTCTTGAGGATCTTGTAGCGACCATCGGCCACGACTTGTCCGACCCAATCCCGAGAATCGCCCGCCATTTTTGTTGTCTCCTGTTGCTGAAACGAGGCACTTCAACGCTGAGACGTTCACTCCGCCATTTCGACGTGGCTCGATTTTGAGATTATGGCAAATGGCGCGTGCCAAAATCAAACTGAAGATCCGATTCTCAAGGGGATTTCGCTATGACGGCCTGACTCTCACCAGGATCCGGGAACCAACATTCCCACTGACAATCGGGTGATTGCCGGACAAGGCGGAAGGTTCCGGCGTGTTGCGTTACGATCCGCCAACACTTGGAAAGGCCAAATCCGAGCCCTCTTCCGGCCGACTTGCCAGAGTAAAACGGATCGAGACAATGTTCCCATTCTTCGAAAGACAATTCTCCCGCCGAATGGGAAACGGACAACACCGCACCATGTCGTCCACGAAGATCCGAACGGAAAAAGGCAATCAGAATTTCCCCATCAGCCTGGGTCGCCTCCAAGGCGTTTCTCAGAAGTTCGTTAAGGACAACCCGCAATTGGACGGGATCCGCCCAAACGGCAGCCTCCTCTGAGATGTTGCATGTCACCGATCCCCCCGATTCCGAACCCGAAACCGCCTGTTTTTGCAGAGTCTCACGGCAAACTTCAGCGAGGTGATTCCACACCGGACAAGGAATCGGCGGCCGGGCAAACAACATTGTGTCGCCAATCATGTCGCGAATTCGATAGCACTGGCCGCCAATCTGTGTGAGCAAACGTCGTCGCTCCGGGTTCTCTTCGAGCGAGAGCAATTGCTCAACACGGCCGGTGATTGTTCCTAGCGGATTGTTGATTTCATGACCCGCTCCGGCGCAGAACTCCGCGAGTGACTCCAGTTTTCGATCCCAATGATTGCGTTCGGAGGTCAGGGCAGAATGCAGAATTCGCGACGTCGAATCTGCCAAGTTGGCCGGAACCACTTCTGGGCAGAGACCACTGGGCAGAATCAGTTCGCCAACGTCCGTCCTGTCAAATCGAAGAGGGTAGAGAACCCAACTCCCTGAATCGGAGATATCCTCGTCCGAAAC
>JAGQQQ010000438.1 GCA_020426125.1 Planctomycetaceae bacterium | reverse complement strand
TGACCCCAAGGGGATTTGAACCCCTGTTCTTGGACTGAAAATCCAATGTCCTAGGCCTCTAGACGATGGGGCCATGAGTGCATACGGTATCGGTTGCTCAACCAATGTCAAGTTGATTCGATTCGAGAATTTTCCAATGTTTTCCCGAAATCTCGATCTCATGTCACTCGTGCGTTTCCGTCAGTGGGTCATGGAAAATGGAATGGCTGGCGTTTGAACCATGTCCGACGATTTCAGCGAATCATTGATTGAGAAACTGGATTCCCTGCTCGAACGGGCTCAAGCGGGGGAAATCGTGGATATCAGCCCCTTATGCCAGGAATATCCCGCACAAGCCGCCGAGATTCGTGGCTTGTGGGCGACCGCACTCGTCGCGGAAGACGTGGCGATTCTTGAGACACTGCTGGGCGATGGGGAGTTGCAAATCCGCTCCCCAAACACCGAAATCCCCTTGCGACTGGGGGACTATGAGATTCTCGAAGAGTTGGGCCGCGGAGGAATGGGAATTGTCTATCGGGCTCGGCAGAAGTCATTGAACCGAACCGTCGCGGTCAAAATGCTCTTAAGGGGCAAGCTGGAATCGGAGGCCAATCTCGCCCGATTTGCCAGCGAGGCCCGCTCGGCAGCGCGTCTGGACCATCCCCACATTGTTGCAGTACACGACGTGGGAGAGGAAAACGGACACCACTTTTTCAGTATGCCTTTGATCGATGGAGAGACGCTGGCAACGCGGATCAGCCAAAATCCGTTAGGACCGCAAGAGGCGGCCCGTCTCCTGATTCCCGTTTGTCGGGCCGTGGCCTACGCTCATCAGAATGGAATTCTGCATCGTGATCTGAAACCGTCCAATATCCTCATTGATCTGCAGGGGCGGCCTTTCGTCTCGGATTTTGGACTGGCAAAGAGGTTTCCCATCGAGGGGGATGGCGCCTCGAACTCAGGCAGCCTGACTGAGAGCGGGGCCATTTTGGGAACACCAGGGTACATGGCCCCCGAGCAGGCCGCCGGTTCGAAAGGGATGGTCGATCGCTCGACCGATATCTACAGCCTTGGAGCAATTCTCTATGCTTGCGTCACCGGTCGGGCTCCGTTTCAGGCGGCGACACCGGTGGATGCCATCCTGATGATTCTCGAACAGGATCCCCCCCCGCCGAGGTTGCTGAACCCGCGAATTGATCCCGATCTGGAAATGATTATTCTCAAAGCTCTCCAAAAGCCGCAGGATCTCCGCTATCAGCCCGCCGATGCCCTCGCTACTGATCTGGAGGCGTTTCTGAACCATGAAGCGGTATCCGCGAGGTCCTCTCAATTCACGCAAGTCTTGAGCCGGGCGTTCCGCCCCACACATCACGTCGGGGTGATGGAGAATTGGGGGGTACTCTGGATGTGGCACTCACTGGTCCTGTTGGTGCTTTGCCTGACCACGGATTGGATCAAATCCCAGGGAGTTGAGTCGCGGCTTCCTTATTTCCTGCTCTGGACGGTCGGCCTGGGAACTTGGGCTTTGATCTTCTGGAATCTTCGACGTCGGAGCGGTCCGGTGACATTCGTCGAACGGCAGATCGCTCACGTCTGGGCCGCAAGTATGGCCTGCTCGACGGGACTCTTCGCCGTTGAGGGGCTCCTGGGATTGCCGGTCTTGACGTTATCGCCCGTGCTGGCGTTGATCGCCGCCGGAGTTTTTGTCGCCAAAGCTGGGATTTTGTCTGGAGAGTTCTACCTGTCATCGGTCGTGTTGTATCTCACCGTCATTCCGATGGCCTGGTTTCCAGAGGTCGGTGTGAGCATTTTCGGCGTCGTGTCCGCTTTGTCCTTCTTTCTTCCGGGGTGGAAATTCCATTCGTTGCGGAAGCGAAACAATCGATCTTCGATTCCGGCCGGGAAACAAGCGGATGTCTCGTGAAGGTCACTCGCCGAAATGGCAAACTGAGCGGCCTTGGTGAACTTGGCGGAAATTGACTAAGATCCGTACGTCATGTTTCATGGTTGAAACGATTGTGGGCCTTCTCGAATTTCCATTACGTCGCAGGAGCGATGCGATGCCAGTCAGGGATTGTGGTTTCCAAAGTCAAACGGCCTTCTGTCACCGTCAGGTGGGCGTCAAACGTCCCCTCTGTCTGGCGTTTGTGGCCTTGCTGACGGTGTCTCTTCCTTTACGCGGCGATGAGGAGCCTGAGCGGCCCCCGATCGTTCCCGTGCCTCAATCACTCAGTCGTCTGGAAGGGTTCCAGCTTCAACCGGGGGATCAACCCCTCTCGACACTTGAACAGGTCCATCCCACGACCGAGCAGGATCGCCGCCGTCGAGATGCCCTGGCTCGTTATCTGTCCGGCCGGATTCTCCAAGAGCGGGGAGAGTTTGACAAAGCACTGGAGGCGTACCTGAATGCGATTCAGTTGGATCCACGAGCCATGGACGCCTACGGGTCGGCCTTGCCCATTCTTTTGCAGCGGAACCGTTTTGATGAAGCCCGGGACTTGTGTCTTTCGGCCGCTCGGATTGACGCGGACTCACATGAGTTGATCATCGCACTGGGAGCCGTGTTGGTCCGACAGAACCGCTTGCAGGAAGGGGTCACTCTGCTTGAGGAAGCGGTCGAACTCCCCTCCTTGGCAAACAAACCAACGGTCACGCTCAACCTGCGAAAGAACCTCGGGCTCTACTATCGGCTCGACAATCAGCTTTCAAAGGCTGCCGAACAATACGAAATCGTGTTTCGGGCCATCCGGAGCGGGGAACTTGACAAGAGCGTTCAGGAAAAGGTCGCGGAAAACGCGGGTGCTCTCTTTGATGAGTTTGGAGAGGTGTTTTTGAACGCCGAGAAGCCTGAACTCGCATTAGAAGCCTTTGATGCCGCGTCGGAGTATCGCGAGGCGAAGCCGGGACTGCACAGCTACAACCTTGCCATGGTTTTTCGGAAAACGGGCAAATCCGAACAGGCCCTGGAAGAACTCCAAAAGTACTTTGATGCCCAGTTGCAGAACCGTGGCCGCGAGGCCTATTCGCTGCTTAAGGAACTGCTGGCGGAGTTGAAACGAAGCGATGAACTTTTGCCTCGCCTGAAGACAATGCGGGAAGCTGATCCGCACAACGACGTGTTGCGGTATTTTGTGGCCGACGAACTTCTGGCTCAGGAGCAGTTTTCGGAAGCGGAAGAGCTTTACCGAAATGGACAAAAGACCCCCAATGACCCGCGTGCGATGATTGGACTGTTTACAATCGCGCTTCAGAACAAAGAGTCCGGCGAAGCCTTGACCCTTCTGACCAAGCTCTTGCAAACGGTTCCTCGGGCTGAAGAGGAAGAATCGTTGAAACGGATGTCGCCCGACGTGCGGAATCTCGCAGAACGGCTGGAAGCTCAGCTTGACGTCCTCAAGGAGAACGACAACGTCTTCCAGGGGATTATCGAGGAGGCTCGCGAACTGGCCAAGGGAGACGAACCGAAAATCGAATTCTTTCAAGCGTACGTGATCGGCAAGTTGGCGGTGGAATCGGAACGGACGGAATTTGCCAAAGAGTTTTATCGGCTGGCGATTTCGATGCGAAATGATCCCCCGGCCCTACTGTATTCCGAATTGGCGAGCCATCTCGTGGACGCTGAGGAATTTCAGGAAGCGATCACCGTTTTGACGGAAGCGTTGGAGCATCCGTCGGGGCAGTTGCAACGAGAACACTGGCGGTTTTTATTCTTGCTCTCCTATGCCCAGGAATTCGCCGGGAACACGGAAGAGGCGATTACGACTATCCATCAGGCTCAGGGATTGCAGCCTTCCATTTCCCGACTTTTCTATCAGGAAGCCTGGATTGTTTACCACGCCCGGAAATGGAAAGAGGCGTTGCGACTCTTTGAGGACGTGGTGCGGAACTACTCCGGCGATCGGGATTTGGTCCAGGACTGCAAGTTTCGCATTTCGAACATCTATGTGGAAATGGGCGAAACGGAACAGGGCGAAAAAGTCCTCGAAGAAGTCCTCCAGGACGACCCCAACAACATCCAGGCGAACAATGACCTGGGATATCTCTGGGCAGATCAGGGGAAGAATCTCGAACGGGCCAAGAAGATGATCAAATTGGCCCTCGACGCGGAACCCGAGAACCCTGCTTATCTGGACAGTCTCGGCTGGGTCGAATTCAAATTGAAAAACTATGAGGCTGCCGTCGAACATTTGCGGAAGGCGACGACCGTCAAAAATGGTGACGACAGCACCATTCAAGACCATCTCGGAGACGCCCTCAAGGAAGCCGGCCAAGTCGACGAAGCCCGCGCTGCTTGGCAGAAGGCTTTGGAAATCGAACAGGCCAAGTCGTCTCCGAATGAAGAATTGCTCGAAAAAATTCGGGCCAAACTTCAATAACCGGTTGCCCGGAAGACTCGTCCCGGGTCTCCCTCCGCTGCGATCGGATCCATTTGCATGCACGTCACCCTGGGGGAATCACTGGGGGGAGATGGCTTCGTTTTTCAGATCGGTCTGGCCCGGAAAGGTCTCGATCGGTTCCAAAAGTCAGCGGCGACGAGTCGCCGCACTCCAAAGATTGTTACGACGCCAATTGATTCACTTCACTGAAAACGTCTTCATTGAGAACGCCTCACAACATGGTCAAAGCACGCAGCAAGGACGCTTCCCATTCCCACAAACCCTCAACCGACAAAGAATCACACGAGGTTGAGGAACGGACGCAAAGGATCGGCCGCGATCTCTGGGAACAATTTTCACGGAGGCGTCCGACCGTTTTTGAACGTCGCTGGTGGCTCGACCATATTCTCGAATGGGCGATGCAGGATGAGTCGGTCAAGGTGCAGATGT
>JAGQQQ010000437.1 GCA_020426125.1 Planctomycetaceae bacterium | reverse complement strand
CAGGGACAGAAGGTGATCGCTCCCGCTCCTGCAACTTCTTCAACACAAATCGATCAATCGGGTTTGTTTGCCATTGGGGCCAGTTCGCGAGATCCGGTTCAGGAATGGCCACTTCCTGGATGGGTTCGAATGACCAGTGTTGCCCCCAAGTCGCTCCTTGATCGATCCAACGCTGAATCAGTTCGATCTGCTCATTCGTGAGGGCTCGATTCGAATCGGGCGGAGGCATCTGATCGGATTCGTCTTTGCTGAGAATCCGACGGACGAGTTCACTCTCTTGGGAATTTCCTGGAGTGATGGCTGCGAGCGCTCCTTTTTCCTGGTCCAGCCTCAAATCCGCCTCCCGGTGATTTTCATCGGGGCCATGGCAAAAATAACAGTTTTCCGACAGGATCGGCTGGATGTCTCGCGCAAAGTTGGTCGGTTCTTTCGCGTCCTGCGCGCGCAGTCCATCAATCGGAACCACGACAATGAACAAGGCCAGCAATCTTGGCAAATGCTTCATGATAACAATCGGTCGTTCAGGCGGGACAAACGGGGGGGAACTCGAATCCCTTGAAATTGTCAAAGTCCTCCCAGAATTCCGCAAGGGCACGTGCCGAAATCGAATCGGACGACACCACCTTGCGTCTTTTCTCAGGCTGGCCTTCGGTAGCAATAATCCGGACGGATGGGACAAATGTCGAGAAATCCCTTTTCGTGGCCGAATCGGGAATGTTAGAATTCAAAAGATCCAACCTTGCCGAACTGTCCCACCTTGGCAATCGTCCGATTCCTCGAATCGAAGGTTTTTTCATGATCTCCGTCCTCGGAAACAGCATCCGTCTGTGTGATGGCGTGACTCGCCGTGAAGCTTTGAAAATCGGGGCTTTGTCACTGGGGGGATTGACGCTGCCGAAACTCTTGCAGGCGGAACAGGCGGCTGGCATCAAAAACTCCCGTAAAGCGATCATCATGGTCTACATGTGTGGGGCTCCTTCCCATCAGGATATGTACGATTTGAAGATGGATGCTCCCGCGGAGATTCGTGGCGAATTCAAGCCCATCCCGACGAATGTGAATGGGATTGAGATCTGTGAGCACCTTCCGAAGCTCGCTTCGATCATGGACAAACTGGTCCCGCTGCGGTCTGTTTACGGTTCCCCCGACGGAGCACACGACTCATTCATCTGTTACACCGGTCGGACAACGCGAAATCAACCTCCCGGCGGATGGCCGTCGGTGGGGTCGACCGTCTCGAAAATTCTGGGTCCCAAGACGAAGACTGTTCCGCCGTTTATTGGTCTTGCTCCCGATGCGGGGCACCCCCCGTATGGGTCTCCCGGGCTGCCGGGATTTCTCGGAGTCGGACACTCGGCGTTTCGTCCGTCCGGTCCTGCCAGCGCGGACATGGTCCTCAATGGCATCGACAGCCAACGTCTCGACAGCCGCAAAGAACTTCTCGCCAGCTTCGACACCTTCAAACGCGAAGCAGATGCCTCGGGAACACTCGAAGGTATGGACTCTCTCACGCAACAGGCCTTCGGGATTCTGACATCCAGCGAACTGGCCGAAGCACTTGATGTCTCTCAGGAACCCGAACATATCCGCGATCGATACGGCAAAGGAGACGCGAAGAAAGTTGGCGACGGCGCTCCGATGAATCTCGAACACTTCCTCATGGCACGGCGTCTGGTTGAAGCCGGAGCACGGGTGGTGACGCTGAACTTTGGACGTTGGGATTTCCACAGCAACAACTTCGGCGGTCTCAAAGGGGGGCACCTGCCCTATTTTGACCAAGGAATGAGTGCTCTCGTCGAAGATCTGCACGAGCGGGGACTCGCGGACGATGTCTCCGTTGTCGCTTGGGGAGAATTCGGAAGAACTCCCCGGATCAACAAGGACGCAGGCCGCGACCACTGGCCGCAGGTGGGCGGGGGGCTCCTCGCGTGTGGCGGGTTAAAAACGGGACAAGTCATTGGAGCGACCGACCGCACCGGTTCGGAGATCGCCGACCGGCCGGTCCACTTCGGAGAGGTTCTCGCGACTCTTTATCGCAATCTCGGAATCGATCCCGATGGAGTCAAACTCCACGACCTCGCCGGTCGCCCCCAATATCTTTTGGACCACACTACCCCCATGCCCGAGTTGGTATGATGGAGTTTCAAAGTTGCTCCGAAACGCTTGCATTGTCATTTCGCTCCTGAATGTGCCCCGAGATTCCAGACATCGTAGAAAGTGACCACGATCACTTCCCGTGACCATCCCGAAAGCACATCAAGGACTCAAGGCGCTTATGGGGAACTTTGGGGCAATCCGTCAGTTCTCACGAAACGCATGATGGTGAGGATACGGTTCCAAGTGCACCAAGACATCACGCAAGTTGGGGAACCGGAGTAGAAGCCGATCCTTGACCAAGTGTCCAATGCGGTGCCCTTCGGCGACGGATAAATGCTGATCGACTTCGATATGGATATCCGCGAAGAATTCCAGTCCGGACTTGCGAACCCACAGGGTCTCCACTTCCTCCACCCCGTCCACGGTCAATGCCTCGTTTCGGATCTGGTCCACGTATTCCGAGTCGGCTTGGACATCCATCAGTTCGCTGGCACTGGATCGAAACAGCTGAATCCCCGACCAGATGATCGCCGCCACGACAACCAGTGACGCTGCCTCATCGGCCCAATGCAGCCCTTCGCCGCCGAACCGCATCGCCCCGAGCCCCAGGAGGACCGCCAGTGCACACAACGCATCGCTACGATGGTCCCAGGCATTTGCGATAATGGCTGCGGATCCGGTTTGTTTCCCGACGCGGACTTTGAATTGATACAGGGCTTCTTTGATGACGACATTGGCACCCGCAATCGCGAGAGTCCAGGCGGGAGGTGGAAGATGTTCGTTTGACCAACGCTGTATCGCTTCCCAGCCCACGAAGAGAGCCGAGAAAATGACCAGCAGCGCCACATTGGAAGCAGCGATCCCCTCGGCGCGGGTATGGCCATAAGGGTGTTCGTCGTCGGCCGGACGTTGAGCGACTCGGAGAGCGAAGAGGACGACAACGGTCGTGACGACATCACCCAACGAGTTCACCGCATCGGCAATCAGTGCGAACGAATTGCCAAAAATCCCCGCGACCAGTTTCACGATCCCCAGCGCGAGATTCACCACGAGTCCCAGCAGGGCCGCGCGCGTCACCTGGGCATACAGTTCGGCAATCGATTGATGGCGGGACACAGGCGCAGTTCAAAAAGGATGAGTGAAGTCTGTGAGAGAACTCTACTCGAACGTGGCCTTCGTCCAGAAGTCTCGTTGCTGAGACAACTCGTCCGTCAGCAACGCCATGAAAAATCGTGCATCAAGTTCACTCATTGCATCCGAGTCATAATTGCATCCGACCCGGAGCGTTTGACCTTGCGTGAAAACTCCACAGGCCAAAGCGGTCCCTTCCCGGACGGGGGGGTAAAACGCCACGGACTCGACGAATGATCCCCCATGGCCGTCATGAGGCCGGGGCCAGTCGACGACCCCGAGATTACTGAGCACGGCCGTCGTGGTATGCCGATCCCCTTGTGTCAAAATCTTCAGGCCGCCGGGAATGGGCGCGAGCCAGCGAATCACGTCCGTCATCGCGTGGCCGCAGTTGCGAGTCTTAATCGTTCGCATCTCATTGTGAATCCCCATGAGTTGCTCCGAATCCTCTTGGTCCTCGATGCGGCGATCGAGAAAAACCATCCCCACATCATTGCTGATCTCCGCGCAGGATTTCGAGGAATCCTCTCGAAGATTGATGGGAACACCGATTCGAACCCATCCTTGGGATGCCATGCCCCGGTCGAGCGTCCACTTTGCAATCGCTCGAAACAGGCAGTGAAGGACCAGGTCATTTAAGGAAAACGGAGGCCGGTTCCAGTTGGCAGCCATGCGATCGCGCAACGGGCAATGTATCACCTGCGGCAGATGGCAGGTCACCACAGAGGAAGCTCTGCCTGGGGAGGGATTCCCATCACGACACCGCATTTGAATCGGCTGATTGGAGAAGTAGCGAAAGGTTCGCTGAATTTCGGTGAGTCGGTGCCGCCTGCCGGTATGAGCCGTTGTTTTCACCGAATGACGATGCGGTTCATTCGTAAGTCCCATCCGCCTCAAATACCGCTCCAGGACCTGCGAGACATAGGCGACGGCGCCGAGTCCATCGCAACAGACATGGTGAAACCGGAACCACATTTCGCCCTGACGGTCACTGCCGTCGGGATCGGGCTGATGCCCGAGAAACAGCCGCACTCCTGGCTCGTCGTCCAGGGAAATTGACTCGCAGAACTGAGCAGGGATCTGGCCCCAATCATGCGAGAAGACATTGACCGGACCAACAGGCCGGCGGTCCCAGACGAATCCTCGTTTCGTCTGCGCGACGGTCGAGACAAACCGAAAATGAGACACCGCCACTTCGCTTGCCGATTCGCTCAAAGCCTGGCCATCAACCGCTCCGGACGTGCGTATCCGAAGGGAAAACTCCATCGGATGACTCGCCGAATTCTGGGCAAGCATAAATCGTTCAAATGGGGTGAGGGGAACTTCCATGTGAGCCTGCGATGTCATGAAGCAAGGGAGAACGGACTCTGAATGACTGGCCGTTAGGAATCGGCAATTCTGCCTATGCAACAAGCGGCAGGAATCGATGAAATAGCGTTTCTTGATATTATGTCTTACGATTCAATCCCGATTGATCACATCGGAACATTCGGGATTGGGGAGTCAATTTCAGTCTCCGAGAATGGGATCTTGGAATTGGTTTCTCAGTCCATGGGGTGAGTCTAACAATGTTGAAAGAGCTGGCCATCATGATTTCCTGTCAAAAACAACGGGCAGTCCGCACCCGATCTCCGTGGTTTTGTCTTGTCGCTCTGTTTGGGGTCCTGATTCAAAGGACGGCAAACTCTCAGCAACCGACTGATCGAATTGACATCGGCAAACGGGCGACCGCTCTCGTGGTTGTTGCCAATGGCCGTGGATTTGGTTCGGCATTCTGCATCTCGAAGTCTGGATACTTTCTGACGAACAATCATGTCGTCCGTCGAACCGATGATTGTGTGATCGTCACGGAACCTGGCGAAGCGACTCAGCGAGAGTTCAATGCGGTTGTCGTCAGGCGCGACGAAGATGCGGATCTCGCGGTTCTCCGATTGCTGGACACGGACGCTGAGTTCACTCCGCTGGCCATTGGGGACACGGATCCATTGCGAGAAACGGATCAGGTTGTGACGTTCGGCTATCCTCTCGCGAATCGTTCTCAACCGTCTCCGAATATCACGGTCATTGTGGGACGCATCACTTCGCTAAGGAAAGCTGAAGGAGTTCTTGATTCGATCCAATTGGATGTGGACTTGAAACCAGGAAACTTTGGCGGCCCGGTAATTGATGAAAATGGAGCCGTAGTCGGAGTCGTTCGCGCGGGGCGATTTGGATCGGGAACCGTGACGGCGATCCCTGCGCCTCTCGTGAAGGACTTTCTCACAGCCCCGGACGTCAAAATCGTGCCACCGGAAATTGTGAACGCGAAGGAAATGGTGGAAATGCGAGTCGAAGTGCGGGATCTGATTTCAGAAAATCAACGCTACTCCGCATCATTGCGGCTGAAAAGTTCCCCATCTGATCAACGTATCATCCTCATGGAAACGAATGATGGTCAGAATTTTCGAGCGACGTTTGTTCCACAAATCCCGGGTGAACAGGTGGAAAGTGTACGCATTGTCGCGAAATTCGACGAAGGCGAGATCAAGTGTCTGTTAACAAACGAAGCCATTCAAGTGGCAGAGCGGTGGATTTTTCTCGCCGATCTCCAACGGATCGAGAAGACGGACTCTGCGTTCCTCGTCACACACTTCGCCCAAGAGGGAATCGAAGTGAGAGATCTTCCAGAGTTGCCAATCACGGGGTCGCTTGGCGTGACAAATTTGCTTGTCGACTTTCAGGCCGCTGACTCCATCCAGTTTCGCAACGAGTTCTTTGATGCCGTGGAATACGAGGTCGTTGTCTCCCAAGATGAAACGGAGATCTGCCAAATTCCTGGACAATTGGAACTTGATGAAAAGACAAAGCAATCCATTGCCGAAGCCGGGACATCCGAGATGATCGAAATCAAGGAATTGCAGCCACTCCGGGACGGGCTTCCAGATTTCCTTGTCCCGACAGCGCCCGTCCAACAGAGCGATCTCGGGATTCGAGTTGGTAAAAATCTTGAATTGCAGACGAAACACCAACGCCTGCTGGAACATGACTTTGTGTTTGAGGCATTGCTGACATTCGAACGCGGGGACACGATCGCAGTTATTGGCCTAGGAAATTGCCGAGCAAGCGGGATCAGTTGCGGGTTAAAGGAAGCGGTCTATTTGCGGTTTCATTCGCCTTGGCTTGGCGACGGTTTGATTGACGTCAGGCATTCCGGCGGTGGCGTGTCGCACTTCGATGAGAAAGTGAATTGGGAGGGAACGCACCTGGTCCGAATTTCCAAGACAGGCAGCGCAGTGCGGTTCTACATCGATCCTGACCACGATGGTCCCTCGAGCGATGACCTCGAAGTCTACATTCCAGATATTCAAAAATATGCTCCATTCCTCCGAGCGGGGAATTGCCCAATCTTCCTTACCGGCTCCGGAACGATTGTCGCGGCGCGGCTTGAGATGTATCCGATCAACTCGTCCAATGTCGTGGACAGTCCCATGCAGTACGTTGATTCGTCAGGATCGCTTGACCGTTTTGCGGTCGGGAATAACACATTTCAAAGGATTGCGCACGGCGGGATTCGAGTCATGTCAGGCGGTCCAATTCGAACGCGGGATCGAGATTATCTGGACCGGGACTTTATCCTGGAAGTCTTAATGGCTTTTCAGCCAGATGACGACTTCATGGGTATTGGGATAGGGCGAGATATGGAAAGCAGCCACTCCAGCGGATCGAAGGAGTCGGTCTACTTGAGGGTCAATACTCTGAAATTGGGAGGTGAAGGGGTCGTTCAGGGGGGAACTTCGGGCGTCTCGCGAATGAGTGGAAAGATCCCGGCAAACGGTACTCACCGAATTCGAATGATCAAGAAAGGGGCAACAGTGACTTTTCAAATTGATCCAGAAGACGACGGCCCTTCGGACGATGACATGGAAATCACGATCCCGAATATTCGGGAGTATGCTCCGTTTCTTCACGGAAAAAATTCTAACCTTCTGATTGGCGGAAAGGCGGATCTTCTGGAGGTCCGGTTGATCGAAGATGAAATCGACTGAGCCACTCTTGGTTCGATGTGACGGCGTGTGGTCAGACATCTATTAGAATAACCTCAGTCCCGCGTTGGTAATCTCATACGGTCTGATCGAATC
>JAGQQQ010000436.1 GCA_020426125.1 Planctomycetaceae bacterium | reverse complement strand
TCCCCAAGGTTCGTCCCCGGGCCAGTTCCTGTTGGAAGAATCGGTCGTCTGGACCGGACAGTTCCAAGAATTCTGCGGTACCTCCATTCTCTGGATGGAACTTGCGGAGGCTTCCCGATTAACGTTTCACCTCAGACCAGGACAGGAAATCGTCAGGGTGGTCGACCGATCGCCGCAAGGAGCGCCTTTGCCGCTGACGGATGATCGGACGACGGTTCTCCTTCCTCACCGAGAGGGAATCGTCTCGCTCAGGGTGGATTGGGTGGACCGAACGCCATCCGGTGAAGTGATGCTGTTGAATTACAGAGACCTCCAGCCGCAGAACCGCCTCCTCGCTGTGGTGTCCGGTCGTGATCAGGTTCTCCGGGGCAACGAGGCCCATCAATTGACCTGGCTCGCCACGGTCCTCACACGTTGGGAGAGTCTTCTCGAATGCCTCGATCAATCGCGCATCGGAGAGATCCCGATCGATGGTCCTTTGCTGAAAACAATTCGTCGCTGTCAACGAACCGCTGGGGAGTCGTTGTCGCAAGTCGTGCCGTCGCGCTCCGACGAACTCCTGGAAAAGTATCGCCAGCTCGAAGAGGATTGGCACACTCGACAGGAGCGTTTCGCGATCACCAGCGATTTGGCCGAACTTTCCGGAACGGCTCCCGTCGATGCATTCAGCGTACTCCTCACGCAGCGGGAGCATTTTGTCCCCGTCGCATGGTACGACCTGAGTGAACGAGCCGCCCCGTTGCGGGTCCATCTTCGGACGAGAATTTCGACAGCCCTCGTTCCAATTCTGGCCGTCCTGCTTTTGGGGTTATCCGTTACGGTCGTGGCTCGGTATCAGGCGCGGATCCTCAGTTTTCGAGAGCAGTGTGCCCGGCATCCCATTCTGATGCTCTCAGTACTCGGACTTGTCTGGTGGTTGTTTCTGGTTCCCAGCGTCGTTGGACTCCTGCTGATGCTTCTCGCGGGGGTCACTCGGATCGGGCTCATCCTCCTGCCACATGCGCAGAGTCATTCTGGCGGAGACAGGGGTTCCACGGTCATTGGGGAGCGACCGGAATCCGCGATCTGATTCCTCGACTTTGTCAGCGAGTTTTCGGCCTTCGATCGGCCACATCAGCCGAGCGCCAAGGGAACCGACGACCGGAGTCCTCCCAATGTGCAAAGCCTGACAAAGGGGTTACGTGATCGACGCCGCAACCTTTCGGGACACCAGTTCCCGAGGATGGGGATTGGAAGCGCGGCCTGGAAGGGACGTCAGGATGATGCAAATCGTCTCCGACTTCGGATCAGCCCAGGCGATGGTGCCAGTCGAGCCCGTATGACCAAAGGTCCTTTCCGAACAGCCCGGACTTCCAGCGGAACTGCCGACATGAAAACCAAGGCCACGTGGTGCAAGACCCAAACGGTTTTGGTTGGTGACCATCTGCCGCGCCGTCTCGGGCTTCAAGATCGTACCCTGCTCATTCAGAAACTCAGAGAGAAACCTCACGAGATCGGGAGCTGATGCGTGGGTCGCACCCCAAGGTGCCCCCAGGGATCGCCAATACGGGCTGTTCCAATCCCAATTTTTTGCCCCGGGGTCGCCTGCCCCGGATTCGGGAGCGGCATGTTCGGTCTGACAGCGAATCAACTCGGACAGATCGAATCGGCCCAACCCTTGCGCCGAGCGAGTCATTTGAAGCGGCTGAAACACGCGTGTGTCGACAAACTCGCGGATGTCGGTGCCTGTGATCACCTCTGCCACATGTGTGGCGAGGAGAATCCCCATGCTCGCGTACTGGTACCGTTCGCCGGGAGTGAACAGCAACGGCGTTCGAATCGCATGCTCAACAAATTCTGACAACTCCGCGTGGCGCGAACGCAGCATATTGTTCTCTGGCAATTGATCCGGAAGACCACTGACGTGAGAGAGCAATTGCCGGATGGTGATCCGCTCGCGACCGGCTCCGGTAAACTTCGGAAGATACTTTTTGAGCGGATCGTCGAGCTGAAACTCTCCCTCATCAAACAGCGTCATTAGAGCCGTGACGCAGATCGGCTTCGAAATGGATCCCAATAGAAACATCGCATCTGTTGACTCGGCTTTTCCAAACCAGCGGTGGAACTCCTTTCCCCGATGGACAACCCCCAATGTAGCGGATTCGACTTGTCGGCTGTCCACGGCGCTCTGAAGGATCATGGCGGCCCCATCCAGTTCGGCCTGAGCGATGGCCGCCCAAAGCGATGGCCGAATTCCAGCCGAAAGGGCAGCGGTCAAAGTGCCTTGTAAGAAGAGGCGTCGTTTCATGGGTCAGGTTATTCCACAACTCAACGGAGGATGCGAATCAACACTCCATAACGTCCTGGCACCGCAAAAGCGTGTCGAAATCACAGGCATCTCCTCACAAAACATCGACGGACCTTCACTGTCCAAACTGTCAATCCTTGTTGGCACACATAGAAAAAGCCGACAGCGGGAATTCGCGGTCGGCTCTATCAGATTCGCTGTGATTGGTGCTGCGCTTAGAAGCCTCCTCCTCCGAAACCACCTCCACCGAAGCCCCCATTTCCGTTTCCGCCAAAGTTGTTATTCAGCCCGCCCTGGTAGATGTGCTGGTAGTACATCTGCTCGCCACGGCGTCCCGTGTAACCGGGGCCATACGATGTTGCGACCACAGTCCGCTGCTGAGCGTCCTGATTGCCGAGATCAGTCAGCACCTGAACAACCAGATTTCTTCGGATTGCATCCAGTTCGGGATCGGCGTTGTTGGGACTTCGCTCGACCAGCACGGGAAACGGAGTACTCGGCATCCGCGCCGCGATCTCCAGGATGTGGTCCTTCCCGGCCGAATTCAGCTCCGCGGTTTGTCCCACGAACTCATGGTCATAGATGATGAAGTCGGCCGCCTCGCCATTGGTCTCCATCACCTGAGTGTGGGCCAGTAGCGTCGACCCTAACGGAAGGGTTTCCGGGATGGAGTTATCTTTCTTCCAGGCCCATCCAAATAGTGCCCAGTACGCCTTATGGCAACAGCTGGCTGCGCGGCAGTCGCCTTTGCACCCGGCAATGGAACATCCCGTCTTCCCACAGCCGACGCCGCAAGTTCCTGACGAACAGGTGTTTTTGTGGGCACAACCTGGTGCCGACAGCATCAGCGCCGCACCGAGAATTCCGCAAAATATCTGTTTTCCGGCTTTCATCGGAAGGTTCCTTTGGAGATCAGTTGCCCAAGCTCATCACATGGCGGATGCCCTCGGACGGACGCTTGAACTCTCGTAAATAACCCAAGGACGGTTGGGTCCTGAAATTTCTCATCGACCAAGCCTCTCGAGACAATTCGATCGACTCATAGTGTGGTGTGGTGATCGTCGAGACTGCTTCGTATGGTCCCACTAAACTTCGTGTAACCCCCCCAATTCCCCCTCGGCTGTCTACCGAGACATGGGGGCATATCCGTTGACCTGTTGGACCGGTGGACCGGATGGTGCGGCGTAACTTGGATGGGGAATGACCTGAGCCGATGGATACTGGCCAGGGCCTGCCGACGGAACCGGATAAGCCGGAGTCGGCTGAACGTTTCCTTGCGGATAGCTCATGCCAGGAGCCATTTGAGGAGACATGGGTTGGTTGTACTGTCCTCCCTGCGGTCCCATTGGCATGGTCGCCCCCGGAGCCCCATAGGGAACGGAAGGGGAGGACTCATACACGGGCATGCCTTGAGGGGCCGTGCCCATCTGATGGGGGCTATAGTCTTGGACGCCTGAATCCCCTCCCCGATAGCCCATTGGCATCGGGCCGGTTCCCCCTCCAGTCTGGGCAGGATTCAAGTCCCCGCCAACCGGAGCCGGGTTGAAGAAATTGTAGCCAACATCCTTCCCATAGCCCTGACCATTTCCATAGGGCAGGAGCTGATAGACTCCAGTGTCGGGATTGCCTTCGATTCGGTTGTACTTGAGCAGATCGATGTCATCGGGGTGCGTCACATAATGCCCCGGAAGCGGTGGCACTTGGTCGGCATCCATGGGCCGAACGATCTCAGGGGTCACGATAATCAACATTTCATTTTCGTCTTCCGTCGCTTGTTTCGCGTGAAACAGGAGACTTCCAACGATCGGAATTTCTCCGAGCCAGGGAATACGGGTCACTTCTGCGGATTCGCGTCGAGCGAATAATCCTCCCAAAACGATGGATTGGCCTTCGCGGAGTTCAACACGTGTCTGGACTCGACGGACATCAAGGCCGGGAATCCCTCCCACGGCATTTCCCTGGCTGACGGCACTCAATTCGGGAACGATCTGCAGCCGAACGAGATCGTGATCGACGACTGTGGGGGTCGCGATGATCGAGGTTCCGAATCCTCGGAAGGATGTGGTCTGACCTTGTGCCCCTCCAATTCCCACGACCGTCGGAACGGCGAACTCACCGCCCGACAACAAAGCTGCCGGTTCGCCACTGAGCGTCACGAGTTGAGCATCCTCCAGAATGCGTGCGGACCCATTTGAGGCAAGCGCGTCCACGAAGACGTTGATGTTGCCATTGTCGAAGATGCCAGTCAGCACGCTTCCGCCGCCCGCGAACGTTTGCCCGATGAAGTGGGCTCCATCGTTGAAGAAGACATTCCAGTCGACTCCCATCCGTCTGAGTTGGGAGCGGCTGATTTCCGCAATCCGAACTCTCATCAGCACGGTGAATTCTCCGGGGACTTGCAGCTCATCCACGATTAAGGAAGAGTAAAAGTCGTTGAAGCCATTTGCCCCATTGCCAAATCCCCCTCCCAATCCCCCACCCTGAATTCCTCCGTAAATGTTGTCATTGTTTCCGAAGCCGTACAGATCCCCCTCCTGAGCAATCACTTCGCCTCGGACGATCTGGAGAATTTTCGCCGCTTCATCTGCATCCCGGGCTTGCCCTCGAACGATGATCTTTCGAGACATCGGGATCAGATACACTTTGCTGTTCGGGTACAACAGGGCGAGTTTGCGTTCGATGCGCCCGTAGTCCAGTTGTCGTTGGTCTTCGAGGCTCGGGTCCCGAATCACGGTGACTTCATACATCAACGGCTCGTCCTGATCCTCAAACCAGAGCCACAAATCTGTTGTGCCTTCGTTCAAGCCGAGTAGAGAAATCTCCGTCGGACTGAAGTCAACGATCGCGAGAATGGTCTCGTCGGACGTATGGGTTCGACGAATCCGATGTCGGGTCACCATTAGTTGGCTGCGGTTTTCGATCACTTCCAACTTTTGATTGGCTCGCGGCATCGCCTGAATTCGCTGATCCAACGGACGGCGAGGATCGCTCGTGAGTTGAACTTGTTGGATTTGCGGCACATTTTGGTGAACGGGGTTAGCCTGATAGTGGGCTTGCGCCGTACCGGGAACCATTCGTGATCCTGGGGGCATCTGAGCGTTCACCAACCCATCACTGAATGCAAGGGTGGTTGCCATGATGAGCAGAGAGTTGGCGCTAGCTCGCCATAAACGCTCCCCTGTCCGGGAGTGGCCGCACCCACCGTTGGATGGCGTAGTTATTGTCGACATCCGATGTCGCTCCTGTGGGGAGTGAAGTTGGGCGGATTCCGCCCAGATTGTGTCAAATCCGTTTGAACACCGAGGACTCGAAGTTTTTGTCTTCTTCTCCCCCTCATTTTCGATAGGGGTTTATTTGATGAAGACGCATCATGTGCACTCAAGTCCTCGAATGGACTATCGACCGAGGATGCGTATGAAATTGAATCGAATATCGACACGACGGCGATTGTCTGTCCCGCTTCGTGCTACGCAGATCGCCTCGTTGTCAGAACTGCTTCATTTTCATGCATTGAGATCTCTATTCCGACTTTCCGATAGGGCTGCACGGGTCATCCTCGAACACTCCAAACGGGAATGCCGTTTTGGGAACCAACCCCTTGTGAAACACATTCGAAGGGAGTTTCTTAAGGCTCCCCACCTCGAGATCGCATAAGTGAATCGTTCAATCCGCGATCAATGACCGGTGTCTACCTCAACGATTCTCGATCGCTTTCAGGCACCGTTTGGAAACTGGCCATCATCGAAATTTCTACCGGAGACGAATCGGCAAACCGATCTTCCGCCAATTTCAGGAGCATTTTCCTGAAGATCATCCCGAATGCAGGGTCACAGACGACAGGGGCGGAGCCATTTCCCGCTCGAAGTCAGATCGTGTCTTTCGGAAAAGTCCCCGATGGGGTGGAAATGGCTTCGGGACGCCGGGATGAAGAGTTCCCCACAACCCAACGATTCCTGGCTCCTTCGCCCGGAGTACGATCATGAACGCCGTACAGGGTGAGAGTGATCCCACTCAGGCTCAACCGGACAGAGACTTTTCGGATCGAGAGTCTAATTCAGACTGGGATGAGAAGAGGTCACCCAAGAGTAGGTCGCATAGCAGGAAACGGCCATCACGATCACGGTGTAGAGAAAAAACAGCGACAGCATCTTTCCGATGGCCTGACCAGCTTCCGCGTCGTCCCGGTCGAATCCCCTCACCTCTTCCGGGGCAAACGGAACATCATGGGATTCCGATACAGTAGGGGTCACGTCAGTCATCGTTTTGGGGAAGGTTTAGGCCGGACTTTTCATTCCAGCAAAATTGATCGGGCTCACCTTGCAAGAGCGCGAATTCTGACATGTGTTCACACACCTGTCGACCCAAATCCTGGAATTGACCCATTTCGGGGATCGAATCTCATCCAGATGGTGTCGCCACCGTCTTTCGGCAAACTCCGCCGTTTGGATCGATCTCCCCCCGTCTTTCGGAAGTCATGGGATTGCCACGCGCGATTGCTGTGACGAACAAGCCTCCACGACCACTCATGATGGAATCTCTTATCGAGTCAAAAAGTCTTATTGAACGTCAAATGGTTGACTTCGCCACTCGGACGAAATTCTCACCATTGGGAATACGGTTCGCATGCGAACGAACTGTCTTGTCCTGCGCCAAAACTTCCCGAATCCTTACCTCCTAGAATCAACAGTGCAAGGTGTGGGTCTCCCTTCATGTTTTGTCGAGTCTCGAATGAATCATGATCCTTGGTTGCTCCGCATGCTCGTTGTTTTGCGGCGACCTGACTGTGATTTTCAAGTGGACTGCGATAGACAAACCAGTGCGGAAAAGTCGGGACAGAACAATGATTCAAAGCACCCCTTCAAATGTTCGTGTCGGAATTCTTGAGAGCGTTGATGCTGGTGTCCGGTATTCGTTGAATCCGTTTCGAACGAATTCCGTTGGCCGCGCCGGGCACGCTGACGTCATTCTCCATGGAAGTGAGTTCAGCCGAATTCACGCTGTCATTTATTGGGATGGTCGAAACTGGCTCCTCGTGGATTGCAGCGTCAACGGAACAACGGTCGACGGAAAATCGATTGGGCGGCATTTTCTCTCGCCAGGAGAACGAATTCGCTTCCACACAGGGGGTGAATGGATTTTTCATGAGGAGATTCAATCTTCAAAGGAATTTCGGACTGCGAGCCGGTCATCAAATCTCCTCGCGATACAACCCGTTGCGGCCTCCTGCCTTGCTCATGCGGAATTTGTTGGAAAGTCCCCCATCGCGGAGAGGTTGCGGAAAGAGATCGAAGTGATCGCCGACTCGACTCAGAATGTGCTGATCTGGGGAGAGCCAGGAGCGGGGCGGCGCCGATTTGGGACCTGCGTTCACCAGAGTGGCTCCGCTCGCTTTCAACCTCTCGTTACGGTGAGATGTCAGTCTTTGACCGTGGAAGAGATTCAAGGGTCGCTGCACGCCCTGCTGCTCGGCCGCGAAGGGGAGTTGGTCACTCCAGGGACGATTTTCCTTGAAGACCTCGGGCTCATGCCGGACGAAACCCAAAAAGCACTGCAGGATCTCCTCGAAACCATCTCCACGATCTTTCGACACGAGGACCGAAACCAGATTCGTCCCCGTTTTGTCACGATCCTGGATGAACACCCGTCGAACCTGCAATCCATTCGGGAGCCGTTGCTCCGTCGCCTTTCCGTCGCGCAAGTGGAGATCGCGCCTCTCCGGGAACGGCGTGAAGACGTCACAGTCCTGGCTCGTCACTTTCTGGCCTTCTTTGCGGGACAATCCGGAAAAAGACCGCCTCGGCTGGCACCAGCGGCGATTGATCAACTCTCCAGTTACCACTGGCCGGGAAATGTGACTGAACTCAAGAATGTGCTGGAACGCGCCCAACTCCTCGGCAGAGAGGACACTCTGGATGTTCGCGATCTGAGTCTGGGAATCGGGGATCAGCTCTGTGAAACGTCTGTTTACTCTGGGTTGTCATTAGCAGAGGTCGAAGATCGACACATCCAGCTCACGTTGAAGGAACTCCGGTGGAAAAAATCCCATGCCGCGAGAGTCTTGGGCATCGAACGTTCGACTCTCGATCGAAAGATCCAGAAGTACGGAATCCGAAAAGAAGATCTGGGACTTCAGTAGTGGCAGTTTATTTTCGTCGTTTCAATCCGAACCGTACTCAAACGGCCCCTGCGATCGAGTCTTCCAACGCGCGAATCGACACCCACCGGTTGTCGAATTCCGATCGCACAAGGGGAGGAATGCCAGGCTTCGATTCTTCAGGGCGGTCGCAATCATCGGAGCAAATTTTTCGGGCTCGTTGCGGCCCCTCGAAATGACCAAAATTGTCGTCACAGTCTGATTTTTTGTTGACATGCTGTCTCGGCTGATCAACAATCGACGAAGTGTTGTCTGCCGCCGTCTATCCCCCCTGCCTTTGCCGTCGACCACATAGAATCTCACTCTTCAAGTTGATCTTCCGCGCTACTGCCATTGAAGGCCACAAAAAGCGACCGGCCACGGATGCCTCTCCACGCTCGCGGAATGTTCGAACTGGCGACCGCCAATGTGTCAGTCTCAGGGGATTGTGCGGACTTGGCCCGGTCGTTTTTGGTTTGTCGCAATATAGATGGGAGTTTGTTTGATGGAGTTCTCCTTCGACGTGGATCCGGAAACTGATATTGCTGTCGGCAATGAGTTATCGTTTGAAGATGGAATCGACGGCGCTTATC
>JAGQQQ010000435.1 GCA_020426125.1 Planctomycetaceae bacterium | reverse complement strand
CGATTCAAGCGATATCAATGCCCATGGCACTTGCGCATTTGCGAATGTTGCTTACACGTTAAAAATCACCAACATCTACACCAGGAATGGACAACAAACGATCAATACTCACACGGTCCAGGGAACGACTGATTCCGAGGGAATCTGGACAGACAGCAGTTCCTTCACTGTGTATGGCGCCGGAACTTGGGAAGTTCAAGTTTGGTTAAATAGCGATCCGACAGAGAAGGACTCCCACGATGGAAATGTCGGCCCGACTTTCTAACCTTAGGGCGAAGAGAACGGGACGATCAATCAGTCCGGAGAACAGGACGATGATTTTTTCGACGTTCCAGCAAGGCCAACTGGCACTTCGGTACAAACGATCGTTTAAAAGAGTGTCTCGACTTGGCGTCACACTTTTGGAAGTGTTAGTCGTTATCGCAATCCTCTCATTGTTAATGGCGTTGATGATTCCGGCGGTACAAGCGGCCCGTGAAACTTCTCGTCGCGCTCAATGCCTTTCTCAACTGCATCAAATTGGGATCGCCGTTCATAACTATCAAGCTTCGTTTGGAGTCTTTCCCTCGACGGGGGCGTGGTTTCGCCAGTTGGCCCCCTATCTTGACGTGGCGAAGGACGCAAAACGCGCACGTTTCTATGCCTGCCCCAGTGATGAATCCGCAACGGGGAGCCATTCTGGAATGTTCCGCAGTTATCTTCCTTGTGATGGCGTGCGTCATGCTGTTCAGGAGGGATTCGCGGCACCTCACCTGGAACGCCAAACGGCTCCCCGTGATTTCGTCGACGGCCTATCAAATACCGCTGCGTTCGCCGAGAAACTTGCCTGGCCGTCGTTCGCGCCCACCGAAGTGCCCCATTCCATGTTTCAGGAGACGTGGCGGCGGCGCGTTCGCAATATCCTGATTGACGCGGCCAGCGTCGACCAAGTCATGGACGAGTGCCAGCATCGCCCCCAATCTCCGAATTCTGGCTGGCACGTCTCAGCCGGATATACGCACGTGATGACACCCAACCAGGACAGTTGCTACAGCGGGATTCGTTCCTCGTCCAGGTATGACTTTTGGGCAATTACGTCTACAAGCGCCCACCCCGGTGGGGTTAACCTGCTTTATGTCGATGGACGAACATCGTTCACTTCAGATGGCGTAGACCTGACTGTCTGGAGAGCTATCGGGACACGAAACGGAAATGAATCTGAGAGTTTTTAGTGGATATGTGACTTATGCATGGAGATTCCAGTCGCGTCGGATTGGGCAGATTTAAACACTGGGGACTCTTAGTCTTTCTGCCTATTCTGCCGGCCTGTCAACAAAAGATTCCCGACTCGGAATACGCGAGGAGGATGCTCCACGATCGTCCTCTCGAGATAGACACAAGCCTTATTGACGCATTTGACATCTCGCTGAACGGCCAGCCTCTTCTTGACAAGACCGCAGTTATTCAGGAGGGCATTCCGCTGCACTTTGTGGGCAAGATCAAAATGAAACCGAGCGTGATGTCTCCAGCCCACCGCGGCAGTCTGCGCATGGCTTACCGAAATACGAGTCAAGGCGATCCGGATTGGGCCACCCCCGAAGAGGGCTACACCGAAAAATCGTTTGGGACAATTCAGGGCGACACCAAAGAAATTGACTCCGACAAAAAGATTCCGTGGCCTCCTGGGGAATACGAAATTCGTTTCTATGTGATTCTACAAAAAGACAATCTTGATAACATGTTGGAGCGGGCGACGATCGAAGCGATTCATCAGATTGCGCGCGGACATGTGAAGGTGCTTCCCGCAGGTGCTGATAATTCAAAACCGGCTATGGAATCCAATGGACAGAAATAGCGTCGAGATTCGGGCTCGTGTCGCGACGATTCTCACCATCTGTATAAAATGATCATCACGACTCTTGAGGAATCCGAACTTCTTCTCATTGGCCAGCAATCTCTTAATGGCTGTGCTTCTCGGCGGGAAACTCTCCGTTTTGGACTTCGGCGATGTACTTCTGGGTGCCATCAAAGATCGTAGACTTCAGGTCTGCGAACTGTTTCACAAACCGAGGCTTGAAGCCGGTCATGCCGAACATGTCCGGGGTCACGAGCACCTGGCCGTCGCAGTGGGGACCGGCGCCGATGCCGATCGTGGGGATCGAGACCGTCTCGGAAATCTTCTGAGCGATCGTGGCGGGAATCAGTTCCAGCACGACGGAGAACGCTCCCGCTTGCTCAGCGGCGACGGCATCGGCCACCAATTGGTCTTCATCCCGTTGAACGGCCGACATCTTGCCGAGTTTCCGAACTGACTGCGGCCGCATCCCGACATGCGCCATCACCGGGAGGTCGCTCGCTGCGAGACGTTCAATCGTTTTGGATTGCTGAGCTCCGCCTTCGAGTTTGACGGCGTGGCAGCCTGTCTCTTTCAGGATCCGCCCCGCGTTCTTGACCGCCTGCCGCGAACTGACTTGATAGGTCATAAACGGCAGGTCGACGATGACCAATGCGTTCTTGACCGACCGGGCGACGATCTCCCCATGATAGATCATCTGTTCGAGTGTGACCGGCATCGTTGTCGTTTTCCCCTGGACGACCATCCCTAGAGAATCGCCAACGAGCAGCGCGTCGATTCCGGCTTCATCCAACAGCGACGCCCAGAGGCAATCGTAGGCCGTCAGCACGGTCAGCTTCTTGCCACGCTGTTTCGCACGTTGGAACTCAGGAACATTCATGGTGGGCGATCCCGTGGAGGTTCATCGATTGTCTCAGTCAGACGGGATGCGACCCGCTGGCGGGGATTTCACCCCCAGTGAATCATCGGAGGCGTTTTGATCACTCTTTTCTGGTACTACGAATCAGGGGTCACAATGATCTTTCCAGACAGAGTGCCAGCCTTCTGCAGCGTGTTCTCTTCTTGAAGTTGATGGGCCGCCGCCGCCTCGCGAAGGGGAAACCGACGTCCGATCTGCGGGGCCCAATGTCCTTCGTCGAACCAGCGGTTCATCTCCTCGGCTGCCTCACGTTGCTCGTCGGGGGTCGCATTGAACATGGCGAAACCGACCAGTCGGAGGTCATTCACATAAAAAGGCCCCATGGTGAATTGCGGCTTGGCGTCCCGACCAGCCATCAGCACGATTCGGCCCCGTTTCTTCATCAACGGAATCGTCCGCTCCAGATCCGGTTCTCGCTGGGTTTCCCACCAGAAGTCGAGTCCGCCGTTGTCCTCTGCAAATGCCCGAATGTCGTCGTCGAGTGTGGGAGATTTGTAGTCGGCGACGGCATCCGCCCCGAGGTCCCGGCAGAGCTGCCGCTTCTCGTCGGTTCCTGCGGTGGTCATGACCTTCGCTCCGATGGCCTTGGCGAATTGAATGACCATCGACCCGACTCCACCGGAACCGCCGTGGACAAAGAGATAATTGCCACCTTGAAGGTTGCCATGGAGCCGGAGGCCGAGGTGGGCCGTGATTCCCGTCAGCGCTCCGGCGGCGGCCTGTTCATCGGTCATGTTCTTGGGAATGGGATAGGCCCATTCCTCCCCCACGGCAATTCGCTCCGCGAGCGTCCCTTGCCGACCGAACAGGCTCTGATTGCTCCCCCAGACCCGGTCTCCCGGCTGAAATCGGGTGACCTCATCGCCAACCGCTTCGATGGTCCCCGCAAAGTCGCATCCCGGAATATAGGGGAATTCAATGGGCAGGGAAATTGCCCCCGAGCGGATGTAGGTGTCGATCGGATTGATCGCAGAGGCGGTGATCTTCACGAGCAACTGACCGGGCGATGGTTGGGGATCGGGTTGGTCCCCGAACGTCAAAACGTCCGGGGATCCCTGCTGAGTGATATAAGCCGCTTTCATCAGAATGCTTCCAAGTTTCGAAATTGAGGGTGTTTATCACGTCGAATCCTATTTTCTTGGACTCAACGAGAACTCGACTGAACGGGACGCTCCGTTCCAGTCCTCTCACGGAAGGCCCATTGACTCGGTCTTGACGCCGAGGGGACTGAGGTCCAGCGCGCGTTTGATGCAAGATGAACGTGTTGTCAAGTTTGCTCGAATTCGTCCGCCCAACCCTTCAATGCGTGGTACAGGGCCATGAAATCTCCGCCACGGGGGAGCAATTGAGCCCCCTGGGAGCGGCGGCGATCCAGGTCTTCTTTCGAACTCACGGGACACCCCCAGGCTTTGCCGTGTTTCTCACACGCGGTAGCGACTTGCTCCATCGCCGAGTCGATCGTCATTTCGTGGTGGCCGATCCGCAAACGCAGCCCTAGGTCGCCGGGGCCGACGAACAGTCCGTCAACTCCCGGGATGGAAGCAATCTCCTCGGCATTTTCGACCGCTTGAGGCGTCTCGATCTGAACAACGAGGAAGGTTTCCTGGTTTGCGAGTTCGGGGAAATCGGGGCCACCCTGATGGATAAAGTCACTATCGAGGCCGGCTCCATCGAGGCCGCGATCGCCGATCGGGGGGAACTTGACGGCATCAACGAGCATCCGCGCCTTTTCGGCGGTGGAAACATGCGGGATCATCAGCCCGGCGGCACCATCTTCCAGATATCGATAAAGGCCGGTCTTCTCCAGCGTGGGAGCACGGAGCATGATGTCAATATCGGCAAGATGGGAGAACGCGAGTAACGCTTGAATTTCCGTTGTGTTCATTGACCGATGTTCGAGGTCGAGCCAGATACAGTCGAATCCAAAGGCTGCCGCGTGTCGGACATAGGCCGGGATGTAATGGCCGAGGTTGCACATCTGGACAACCTGACCGCTGCGTATCTTCTGGAGAGTTTTACTGGTGCGCATAGGTTTGGCTCATGAGGGATCGGCGGCAACTGCCGGAGGCTCAGGCTATCAGTTGCCATTTGCCCCAGCAAGCAGCGGACTGATCTAACCAGAGCACGCAGTGATTCGTTATGCATCCCGCAACCCATCTTGCGTAATCGCGCGTGGAACGCCGTTGCGAATGGCCTCACGTCAAGTTGGGGAAGAAATGGAATACACGGCAAGATCGCAAGAATCCGAGTTTGAGGAATTGCAGGAACTTCCCGACGAACCCGCAAACTTTCTCTCAACCGGATGATGTGTCTACGCCGAAGATTGAGAAGAACGCATAGATCCCGATTGCGGATGGTGCATTCCGTTTCACCGGAACGCGCCCCGAAAGTCGGGTGGACGCTCTTCGCGTCAGAAGTGCGCCATCACACACGTGAAGGAACTCGGAGGGATGCTTCTGATGTTCGAGCGATTCATGGATGTACCACGACAAGAGTGGGTGTTGGAGAGACACATGCACTGGACTCGTCGAGTCGGCTTGCTCTGCCTGGGCCTGTTGCTGCTGAACCTAGCGGAAAACGGCTTAGCTCAAGATGAGGTCATTCAAACCGGCTCCTCGGGAGTCGTCTACCTGGATGATGTGAGCGGATCGATGTCGCTCTCCAACGACGGAGGAACATATCTGCTGTTCCACAAAGTCGTGGGAGACGGCGTCGGATTTGACACCGGGTATTCCCGAATCGGCCTGCGTGCCAAAATTTGGGAAGACTATGACCGCCATGTCTTCGGGGAAATCCATACCCTGATCACGGATTCCTCGCGAGTCGGCTTCAACGTCGGCGGAGGGTTCCGGAAGGAGTGGCACGAAGGCCTCTGGGGGATCCATGGTTGGTACGACAACTATGAGTCCCGGTCGGGCTTCCGGTATCAGCAGCTCTCCTTCGGTTCGGAATACCTGCATCCCGTCTTCGACCTGCGGACCAACGTTTACTACCCCATTGGCGAAGATGACAACTTCATCAGTATCGTCGACTTCGGGGACACGCCGCGATTCCTCCAACGTACGATCGGAACCGATGGCATCGGCCAATTCGAGCGTGCGTATAAAGGAATCGACGTCGAAGGGGGAACCCCCTTCCCGTACGCGGACTGGCTGCGGATGTACGCCGGAACGTATTTCCTCAATGCGAAGGGGAACGACGTTTGGGGTGTTCGAGGTCGTGCGGAAGCTCGCGTCTCGCGGGACATCAATGTGAACTTCCTCGTCAGTGACGATGACACCTGGGGCACCAACGTGAATCTGGATTTGGAAGTCCGCTTCAGCGGACAGACCCCCACCCGATTCGATTGCAACTACTGTAACCTTGCTCGTCGTTACGATCAGGTTCGCCGAAACTGGTCGATTCAGACCCACCGCGACCTGGATGACATCTTCATTCCCCTCAACAACCCGCGCACTGGCGAGGAATATGACATCGTCTGGGTCGACAACACGGCCGGTGCTGGTGGAGATGGTTCCTTCGAAAATCCCTTTGACATGCTGCCTGGCGTCGCCGACGGCTCCGATCTGATCCTCGTGCGACGTGGGATCGGCGATACAACCGGACGGATTACGTTGCAGCCGTATCAGCAGATTCTCGGAGAAGGCAAGACCCATATGATCGACACGGATCGTTTGGGATTGATTACCTTGCCTGAACCCTTCCGTCAAACGGGTCCGCTCCCCACGCTCGTTGGTGATGGCACTTTGAATCCCGTGATCACAATCGCCAACAACAGCGTCGTTCGCGGGTTCAACTTTGACGCGGCCAATGC
>JAGQQQ010000434.1 GCA_020426125.1 Planctomycetaceae bacterium | reverse complement strand
TTGTTCCTCGTCCGTGTTGAGGACCTTCGTTGAGGTGATTGGGTGACGAGAGAGTGTCAGTGGAGTTGATTATCATCCAGGTGTGTCTTGTGCATGCAGCAATGACAGCCCCGAAAGGGCGAAAGAGCCCCAGCCGTGGACGGTAGTCCACGGTCACGTCTAGTCCCGAAACCGGAGCCTACCGACTCCGGCTGACGTTCTGCCGGGCCTCCGGCCCTTGAAGGTCGGCAGAAAGCCCCTTTTGATCACTGCTCGCCCCCTTTTTTCGAATCCACGGTGGCAATCTTATCGCAAGTTCCTTTCTCGATCTGCTCAATGAGAACTGAGGAAATTGCCGACGGTTCGCATCACCGAGGTTCGTCGCACCTCAAGGAGTTCGGCAATTCCGGGAAAGCGACAGTTGTTTCCAGTTCACTCCTTAGCGATTCACCCCAAGTTCGCTTTCCCTTTGAGACGAGTTGTTTGTCGATCCAGAGTTTCGCAGGGAAGAACATATCGACGGGCGACGGCCAATGGGCGGTTGAAACCAGCGATCTCTTATGGACCAAGAGATATACAAGCTCGATGACTCCGAAGTGCGCAAGAAGGCAAACTTCGCCACTCCCATCACATCCCAACGGGCGCAAACCTTCGCACGATCTCCCGGGCGGAGCGGAGGCCGTCGACGGCGGCGCTGATGATGCCGCCAGCGTACCCGGCTCCTTCGCCGACGGGGTACAACCCCGCGATCCCCGGCGCTTCGCGGGACTCATGGTCCCGGTCCATACGCAATGGGGCGCTCCCACGCATCTCCGGGCCGACGAGTGTCGCATTCTTGAGGAACTTTCCGTTCCACTTCTCATCGAGGACGGGAAGTCCCGCCTTGAGAGCTTGCACAATCACCGGGGGGAGCACCTCGCGAAGATCGGCGCTCACCGTTCCCCGCTGGTAGGAACTCGGATAGTGCCGTTCCCCGATGATGACCTGATCGGCCAGGAAGTGTTTGGCCATCTGGATCGGGGACCGATAGTCCCGTTCGCCAATGAGATACGCGGCCTTCTCAAACTGTCGCTGAAGTTCGACGCCGGCGAGGGGATGGTCGCTTCCAAAATGCTCGGGTTCGAGAGTCACCATCAAACCGGAGTTGGCAAACGGCGTGTCATGCCGCGAGTTGCTCATGCCGTTGGTACAGAAGTGTTCCGGTTCGGACACGCTGGGAATGACATATCCTCCGGCACACATGCAGAAGGTATACAAGTCGCGCTGGCCTTTGGCGACCATCGAATAATCGGCGGCGCCGAGCAGTTCGAGGTATTGCGGGCGGCCATACTTCCACTTGTTGACATTCTCTTGCGGTTGTTCGATCCGCAGGCCAAGTTGAAACGCCTTTGCCTGCATCGGCACTCCCGACTCATAGAGCATCTGATAGGTATCGCGGGCGCTGTGGCCGGGAGCGAGGATCAGATGGTTCGTCGGCAGGAACCCTTGCGAGGTGCCGATTCCGAGGAGACGGCCATCATCGAAGGAGACCGACTCCATCCGGCATTCAAAACGGTACTCCCCCCCCAACTCTTCAATCTTGCGACGGTAGTTGCGGCAGATCATTGGGAGTTTGTTGCTTCCGAGGTGGGGCCGGTGTTCGTAGACAATGGATTCCCGTCCGCCGCAATCTACAAACGACCGCAACACCCAGTCGACATCAGGGCCGGTCATCCGGCAAGTCAGCTTGCCATCGGAGAAGGCTCCCGCGCCCCCCTCGCCGAACAGGTAGTTGTTCTCCTCATCGTGTGGAGCGTGTTCGCGGTCGAACGCCCGAATCTGCGTGACGCGGTTCTTCACAGGATGGCCGCGTTCAATAATCAGCGGACGGTAGCCCTTCACTGCGAGGTAATACCCCGCGAGCAATCCCGCTGGGCCGGTGCCGACCACGATCGGCCTTTGCTCCATCGCCAATGGGCCAGGTTCGGGGTCGTCAAAGTCAGCGGGGACGAAGCGGTCCACGTCTTTCCGCTTTTTCAAACGCTGCGTGAGTTTCGGATCCTCGGGAACATCGACGGTGACCGTGTAGACGAACCGCAAGTCTTTGCTCGCGCGAGCATCGAGGCTTTTGCGAAGAATCCGCCAGGACTGGAGATCCTGTTCCTTAACGCTCAGGTGCCGGGCGATGGCCTTAGGTAAGTCCGTCTCGGGAGCTTCGACGGGGAGGCGAAAGTTAGTCAGACGGAGTTGCATGGATCAGCGAAACAGACTTCAAAACTTGGAACGGACAGAGACGCAGAAACAGTTAGGACGCTATGGACTCGAAAACCCGGAGGGCATCGGCTCAACGGAATTAGGGGCGTCCGTTCAGTTTCTATTATTTCTTCTTTAGCAATTGGACGGCATCGACGACGACGTAACCGTTCGCGTCTTTGTTGCTGATGACAATGGTTGCCGTCTTCTCGAACGAATAGAGTCCGACGCCTGTGAACAGGCCATCGAGTTCGGGCGTTTTCCGCTCGTTGATCGTCTTCGCTGACTCCCCTTGCTGGTGGTGGATCACAACCGGAACATTCGTGGCTCGGTTGCCGTTGGGGGTATAGGCGATCCGAACCTCATACCGTCCCGGTTCCGGGACGTCGATCTGATAAGTGATCGATTTCTCACCTTGGCCTTCGTTGCCATCGTGCAGGTAACTCTCGCCAACGAATTTGTTCACGGACGAACTTGGGAGCCAGCTTCCGACTTTCTTGGCTTCCGGATCATCGACCACGATGCCGCGGAGATCTTTCGCCAGGATCGGCTTCGCCGCGGCGGACCCCGGCGGCAAGTCGAGTACCTGCTTGTCGGCCAGAAGCCGTTCACGCAGCTTCGCATATTCAACGTCCTGTACTGATTGGCCGTGGTCGATTGACAGGCTCGCGGCGGTCGCGGCTGACTGCCCAAGAATCATGAAGACCGGTTCCATGCGGATCGAACCATACGCGATGTGTGACGAGGAAAGGCAGACGGGGACAAACAGATTGTCGCACTCTTGTTGGCGGGGGACGATCGATTTGTAGGAAATGAGATATGGTCCACGCGGGCTGACCTGGACGTCCCCTTCGTTGCGGACATGGCCCTGTTCGTCGACATACCGCTGGCAGTTGTGGGAGTCCATGTTATATGACCCCAAGCCCACGGAGTCGTCACACACCCGGGTTCGGCGACAGTCCATTTCAGTTTGGACATAGTCGCTCACCATTCGCCGGGCTTCGCGAATGTAGCACCAGTAACCGAAGTGGCCGTTGTCTGGGAACTCATTTTTCGAATATCCCCAGCGAGCGACCTGATCGCGGATGTCCTGAGGAATCCGCTCACTGTTCTGGAGCGTCCAAAGGAATCCTCGGACGTACGTCTCATGGGCCTTGAGGATCTCCTCGCGTGTCTCATCATCGGCCTCGGGATAGTCGTAATTCATCCCGATCCAGTCGGTGGAGACGGCGAAGTTGTTGTTCAGATCGGTCTTGCGGTTCGGCATCATGGCAATGCTCAACGGGATCCGCATGTCCCCTGCTTCGAAGTTTCGCAGCAACAATTCGTGGTCGACCGGATCGTAGCCAGCGGGCTGATCGAAGGGGACGCGGTTCTCTTCTGCGTCCGTCATACAGATGCGGTAGTTATACGCCTGCACTCGGTCATCGGCTTGGCCGTCCGTGCCGGGCATCGTATTGATTCCGGGAAGCAGTCCGCTGCTGGGATCCCCTGGCTTTACATAGGGATCGACGGGCTTCGTGAATTGATGGTGGATCGCATTCCGGATCTGCACGCCGTTTAGTGTCTCGCCGTACTTCTCGTTTGACTCCCGCCCGACTGTGTAACTCACCCCAGCCGCGGCCATCAGGTCCCCTTCGTAGGTGCTGTCGATGAACCGCTTGCCCCGAATGACTTTGCCCGACTTCAAAGTAATTGATTGGATCGACGGCCCCTCCATTTTCACGCCCGATCGGCGGTCGAGAGCTTCGCCTTTGAGAACATGAACGTCGGTTTCCGCTAACATGGCTTCATAGATCTGCTCGGCAACGTGCGGTTCGAAGGTCCACATCGCGTCGTCGCTGGCCCGATAACGGCTGTAATCCCCCTTCTGTTCCTGCTGCCACGCGGAGTCCTGATCGTAGTGGCTTTTCACTCGCTGATAGAACTCCCGCGAAACGCCGCCGATGACGGATTTGTTCCCCGTATCGGTCATGCCCAACCCGGAGATCGTGAGCCCGCCGAGATGCTGTTTCGGCTCAATCAGCACCACGGACTTCCCCATCCGCGCCCCTTGGACCGCCGCGACAACCCCGGCGGAGGTACCTCCATAGACGACGATGTCGTACGCCGACTCGTCAGCCCCTCTCGCCGGTTGGCCGAGAGTCGTGATTGCGAATGTCAATAACAGGGAAAGAAGGCCGGCCATGGTTTCGGATTCAGTTCGGGATCAAGAAATGGTACAAGGCGTTCGGAAATTACCAGATTCCGAAGGCAGGATCACTGCCACGCACAAATCGCATGAAAATTTGGAGTGCTGTGACTTGTCACC